>DPVV01000108.1:2780-9072 GCA_003526525.1 Lachnoclostridium phytofermentans
AACTGGTGATAGTGATAAGAAAGAAAGTGTAAAATTTGGCGTAGTTGCAGCAACCTCTCATCCGCAAGTTAACTATAAAAAGGTGAATTATAGTGATTCTCCTTGGGCTCTGGAGCCAGCACAGTGTATTAATTATGTATCCGCTCATGATAACTACACGTTATGGGATAAAATAGCTTGCTCTTGTAAAGAGGATTCTTATGAAGTTAGAGTGAAAAAGAATAAACTTTGTGCTGCTATTGTATTTACCTCACAAGGAATACCATTTTTACAAGCTGGTGAGGAGATGTTACGAAGCAAGCCATCCACCGAGGTAGCAGGAGAGTTTGTAGAAAATAGCTATAATTCTTCCGATAGTGTCAATTGTATTAAGTGGTCCAACAAAGTGAATGTAATCGATGTCGAAACCTACTATGAAGGTCTTATAAGGTTTCGTAAGGAACATAAAGCACTACGGATGCAATCTGCAAAAGAGATATCAAAACGATTAGTCTTTTTGCCAGAAGAAAGAGAGGATGTTATATCCTATTTCATTCAAGGTGATTTAGATGATAAGACATTATGTATTATTCATAACTCTTCCGAGGGGAAAGTGACCATAACACTACCTGAGAGTGATTGGATCGTTTATATCGATGGAAATAAGTCGGGCGTGGAGCCACTCTATGAAGTAAAAGGAAATACGGTAGAGGTTGATCCGATTTCTTGCATGGTTCTTGTGAAGGATAATATTAAGGCATAATTATTTAAGTAACCGTCTCTTTCCTTCGATATAATTCAATGATTTCTTTATCGAAGGAAAGAATGATTTAACTGCTCTCTTGGCAATATCGGAGGAAAGAACGATTTAACTGCTCTTTTGGCAATATCGGAGGAAAAGAACGTTTATAATTACTCTTTTGGCAATGTGAAAAAGAGTAGAATATAATCCATGATAGTTCTTACCGATAGGAGAACATACTCCATTTTCTGCATATTAAAAATAAGTTATATTTTATGGAGAAGCAGATAAAGGAGGAGCTATTGATGGATCAAAAAGCATATGGAATTCATATGGGACCTGCCAAATGCGCAGTTGATTTGGGTGATGGTAGTGAGAGAGGCGGATATGTTAATCAGGATTACATCTTGCAAAAACTAGGTCGTCCGCATCGCGCTATTAGTTTAATGTATTGTTATTATCCACTGGATAAAGGCTGGCCAGGGCGTGCTAGTGTAGCTCATGCAAGTGATTCTGTATCATTTGCTTGGGATTATCCTTACGATGATTATTTTACTTATAAAGGCGGCTTAGATGGAAATTTATCAGACGAGCCTTTTCCTTATATGAGAGACGTAAGAAAGCACGGTCAAGACGTACTTCTTACACTTACCATCGACCCTCATGTATCGGATGAGCATTTAATAGCAATTGCAAAGGATCTAACAACTTTTGGTAGGGTACAGCTTCGAATCAATCATGAGGCTACTGGTTCGTGGTTTTCCTTTAATAAACGATGTACTTACCAAGAAGTTGCTGATTTTTATGTACGGTTTCATAAGGTTGTAAAGGAATATGCACCAAATGTGCAAACAATTCTCTGCATCGGAGGTATCGAGGATGAGAATGCCACAGAGATGCTAAAAGAAAAGGAATTTTCAGATGCAGTGATAGCGACTGATATCTGGTCTGTAGATAAGTACATAACACTTCATTATGGTTGGCCTTATGATATTGCAGAAAGAGGTGGAAAATCTCATTACTGTAAAACAGCGGAGGAGACATATCGTCTAGCAAAATTAAGTTATGATCGCTTCTGCTATTTAAATGGTGGCAACAGAAAGCCTATGGTGATGTCGGAACTCAATGCGGATGGAGACGTAACTGGGCAAATCAAACAGGCGAGCATCATGAAAGAATTCTGTGATTTTATTAAAGAAGATAAGAAACAATGGTTAAGCGGTTTTACGATGTATCAATTCCGTGATGATGGAAGATTAGGTCTTGAAATGACGGATCCGAATAACAAAGACGTTGGAATCGAGCAACCATTATTACAGGAGTATAAAGAGATAATTCATGATGACTTCTTCCAATCGGTAATGACAACGAAAGAAGAGACAACATTTCCTGTAACATTGCGCTGGGGCGGGAGTGAAGACGCCGATGGTGTTACTATGCCAATTCACTTAGAGAAGAATCCGGTTTTCTTTGAAGTTTATTTTGAAGAGGAATTAAAAGAACTAAATCTCATGATGTGTATCGAGAATATGTGGTTTTATAAAGCCCCTGGAGTAACTTGCATTGACATTATGCCAACCTTTTGGAAAAATCCTTTGTCTGAAAAAAAAGAGGTGTCATTAATACTTTTCGCACCTCCTTCCGACGGCGAAAATAAGAACACTGGTTCCGCTGATTGGATGGTAAATTCATATACCGTATTACCAATATTACCGAAGATTCGTATCCGTTATGAGCCAACGGAAGCATGCTAGCTATCTGATCTATAATTTCGTATAACAGCATCACAAGAGGGAATTCTTATAGTTATTGATAATTCTTATTTCGTCCTCTGTTATAAGTATTGTTACCAAATATTTCTCATTAAAAAATCTAAGATAATGAAATGTTTTAGAATCATTTATGGTATAATGCATTAGTTATGTTTTGTAGGAAAACTAAAAAGATGCCATATGATGTAGGGTGAAATGCAAAAACATCTAAATGTTGTGGTTTGCCTTTTAAATATGGAGAGGATATGGTAATATAACCTTACGCAGCGGAGCTGCTGTAAGGTTACGAGGAAGTAGCGAAGCGGATTCCGAGTATCTGCTTTGTCGAAAAGATAATTTTTTGTAACAGGAAGGAAGAGCAGTGGTGATTGTAGTTGGCGGAATGATTGGTTTAGGGAAGACAAGTTATGCAACAATGCTAGGAGAGCATTTCCATACAGAAGTTTTTTATGAAAGCGTGGAAGGTAATAAAATATTGCCATTATTTTATACATCAAGCGAAGAAGAGATACAGAAAAAGAGGTATCCTTTTTTACTTCAATTGTGGTTTTTGGATACAAGGTTTCGTTCCATTAAGCAAGCGTTTACAAATCAAAACAATATACTTGATCGAAGCATTTATGAAGATTGGTATTTCGCAAAGAAAAATATGGAGCTTGGTCGAATCTCAGAATTAGAGATGGAGATTTATGATAAACTGCTTCATAACATGATGGAAGAATTAAAGGGAATGCCAAAAAAAGCCCCCGATCTTATGATTTATTTGAAGGGGAGTTTTGAAACGGTAATAAAACGAATAAAACTTCGAGGTAGGGAATTTGAGATAGACAACAGTTTAATAGATTACTATCGTTTTCTCTGGGAAGGTTACGATGATTGGGTTCAGAACTACTATAAAGCAAGTGATATCCTAATCATCGATACTGATCATACGGACATCGTGAATAATGAGGAAGATCGCGTACGAGTAATTCGGGATGTTGAAGAGAAGCTTAAGCAACAAAGATCGAAAGACGAAGTAAGCGGTAGGGTAGAGTAAATATTAATAAGTGTAATGAAACAAAAAAAGTAAAGCATTTCATCGGAATAAATAAGAGAAGCAGAGCTCCAGTTATTAAAACTTGGAGTCTCTGCTTTTTTTAAGATATGTGATCATTCGGAAAATTAGTAACCTTCCGCTTTTCTTTGTTTTCTAAGAGTATGGCGCTTGATTGCAGCATCCCATTCTGCTTGTTGTTCCACAGTTTCAATTTTTAAACGAGGAACCTTTTTTGGTTGTTCATTTTCATCTAGAGCTACCATAACGAAATAAGCTCGATTAATTGGATAACGAGTACCTTTTTTGTTCTCTACATACGTGTCAATACGTACTTCCATAGAGGAATTACCAACATAAGTTACACGTCCAACCAATACAACGATATCATTTAAGTGTGCTCCATGTTTAAATTGCAAATTGTCTATAGAAGCAGTAATTACATTTCCGCCGGAATGACGCATACCAACGATACCTGCTAATTCATCAATCCAAGCGAGAAGTTGACCACCAAATAAACGCCCAGAACCATTTATGTGAGCCTGCATAACAATATATGTTTTTTCTGTTAAGGATTCAGAAACTCTTTTCTGTATTTCTTCTTGATTCATAATTTTCTCCATTCTAGCCCCAAAACCGTACAAATACTCAATTAAGGTTTGGGTATAATAGTATTGTAATCTTATCACGAACTATATTTTTTTGTCTAGTGGGGAGGAACATATTTTGGATTTAATACTTAACTATGTAAATCAATTTGATGGAATAAAGAGAGAATGGATTTACGAATTTACAGAGTATATGAAGACGAAACATCCAGATATTAAACCGGTTCTATGGTTTCGTATGCCAACCTATCGTATCGGTACGTTGTTTTTCGCTTTTTCAGTAACCCAAAATCATTTTACTTTTCATACAAATGATGAAGAATGTATGGAAATATTAAAAAGATCCCTTCAACATGCATCCTTTGGAAAGCGTTCTGCTAAGATGAAATACAAGTATAAATCAGAGACCTATGTGATTTATAATATGATAGAGTTTATTGTTAATAAAATGTGTAGGCTTTGATTTCCCGTTCTTTCGTACCACGGATAGTTCTGGGATAGGCGCGAAGTTAGTATGTTTTATATGCTATTACTCCATTAAAATCAAATTGATTCACTATAGCCAGCATTTTAAAAGGGGAGGATGATTATTTACATGGGTAGTACTTAAAATTGTGAACAATGAGAGGCATAAAATTTATAAAATATTGATAAAAAAAGAGGAATGTAATTTTCTCTACTTTCATTATTTACAAAATGTGTTATAATTAGTCAATAAGTGATATTTTTCTAATAACGTAATTGTATTTTTTGAAGTGGTGAATCCTCTTTGTTCTAATAGAGTTTTTTGCAAGTGTATATTCATGACAAGGAAAAATTCCCGAAGTGTGCTTATTCTTGTTGACAGATTGTATGTTTTCAATTACTAGGATATGAAAGAATCACAGATTATTTTTCTGGAGAGTATGATGAAAGCAATAAGTAGTGAAAATGTAAATGAAATTATTTGCAGAACATTAAGTATAATCAATCCTAAAATTATTAAACATGGTGAGATTACGGGTTATATCTTATATAAAATGTTGGAATGTGAACATGTATATTCGGATCATGATTTAGTTGACTATACTATGTTAAGTATCCTACATGATATTGGTTTATATAAGGAGCCAAATGTGCAGAATGTAGTGGATTTAGATTCAAAAGATGTATGGTCACATTCCATCTATGGTTTTTTATTTTTAAAGTATTTTACTCCGTTAAAAGATAAAGCAGAAATCGTTTTATATCATCACATTGACTATAATCGCTATCATTTGATTTCTAGTAAATACCTACATATCATAGAGTGTTTAAATTTAGCGGATCATATGGATACTTTTATGCATCTACGACAAGATGATATGGAAAAAGATTACTTTGTAAAGTACCGAGACATAAAATTTTCTGGAAAAGCACTTGATTTATTTTTTCGAGCAGAGGCAAAATTTAAAATAACTGAAAAACTTGTAAATGGCACCTATAAAAAAGAATTATCTGAGTTTCTATCTAAAAAAGTATTCTCTGAAAAATATAAAAAAGGATTTTTAGAAATGCTTGTTTATACAATCGATTTCCGAAGCGAGCATACTGTAATTCATTCCATGGCTACTGTGAGTTTTGCAAGACAACTTGGAAGATTAATGCGACTAAGTGGTGTAGAACTTCATAACTTATACTACGGGGCGCTGCTTCATGATTTAGGTAAATTAGCGATACCGTTAGAAATTTTAGAATCACCAGGACGTTTATCCGCAGAAGAGATGAAAATTATGAAAGCTCATGTCCGCATAACGGAGATGATTTTAGAAGGTGTAGTAGACCAAGATGTATTGGAGATAGCGGTACGGCATCATGAAAAATTAGATGGAACAGGGTATCATAAAGGACTTACTAAGGAGGATTTGACGCTACCGCAACAAATCGTAGCAGTAGCGGATATTTTAAGTGCACTTTATGGAAGGCGTAGTTACAAAGATTCTTTTGAGAGCGATAAGATAAAAAAAATTCTTTGGAATGATGCTGAAAATAATAAGATAAGTAAACCGGTTGTGGAATGTCTTCTAAGAAATTATGATAGCATTATATCTAAGTTTGAAACAGAAAAGCAGCAAACGATCGGATTGTACCTAGACATAAAGGAGCAATATGAAGTTATTGCTCAAAAGTTTACTAC
>DPVV01000110.1 GCA_003526525.1 Lachnoclostridium phytofermentans
CAAAAAGCACCTGTGTATACCCATAACTCAGAAACAAAAGCAGAAGTTGATGCATGTATATCAAGAAATCATATGACTCCAACCGCATTTCTTGACTCCTTAGGTATCTATGATTTTGGCGGCGGTGGATACCACTGTGTTCATATGACTGATGAGGACCTTTATATTGTAAAGAATAAAGGAGTTTCAGTTGTTACAAATCCTGGGTCGAACACGAAATTAGCTAGCGGAATTGCACGTATTAAGGATATGTTATCCCTGGGAATTAATATAGCAATCGGAACAGATGGCCCTGCAAGCAACAATTGTCTTGATATGTTTCGTGAGATGTTCTTAGTTACAGGACTTTCTAAGTTAAAGAACGAGGATGCATCTTCGGTAGATGCAAATGAAGTTCTTAAGATGGCAACAGTAAACGGTGCAAAAGCAATGCGTCTTACTGACTGTGATTGTCTAGCTGAAGGAAAATTAGCAGATTTAATCATGATCGATTTACATCAGCCTAATATGCAACCGTTGAATAACATCACTAAAAATATCGTTTATAGTGGAAGCAAAACTAATGTTAAATTAACTATGGTGAATGGCAAGATACTTTATGAAAATGGTGAATTTTTCGTAGGAGATGATCCAGAGGCTATTTATGCGAAGGCGAATGAAATAATAAATCGTATGAGATAATTTAAATATCGAAGAAATGATACATTAGTGATTTCTAAGATTATGAAACAATCGAGAGATATTCCATTCATCATCCGTTTTCATTCCATTCTGTTTACGTTTTGGGCATAAATTTAAATAACACGATTAGTATTTTACTAATATTGATGGCAGTGACATTATTAAGTGTCACTGCCATCAATATATATTACTTTTTAATTTTAACTGGTTCCAAAAGATTTAAAAAATACTCCTGTTTACTTCCATCGGGGCTATCATTACGAATATGTTCTTCAAAACATAATTTTGAGTGGTCAGGTTCATATTTATCATTTATTGATAATAGTTTCATTAATGTTTTCCATGAGCCCCCTATATCATCACTACTTTCAAGCATTGCGTATAGCCCACCAGGTAATTTCATCACCTTAAGATTATCAGGAACAACGATTTCGTCAGGAATGGAAGCGCACATGCCATATCCATAAGGCTTACCTTCTCCGCTTGGCATTGGATTCATGTTCCCACCAAACAAACGAGCTGTTCCTGTTAGATTTGCTGATTTTAACCAGTCTATAACAGGTATCATTGCCTCATCTTCGGGCGACACGCTCACTGCAACGTTGTATGCGACCCGCATAGGCGGAAGTGTAATAAATCTTAGCTTTTTACTATTTTCTTGCTGATTTAACATGATTAACTCCTCCAGTTCGTATTGTAACTCATTAGTCAGTTTTATGTTTGCCAGCAATTCCGATAAATTTTCATCCGTTATCAATTGATTATTATGTTCCTGTAAAAAGGACAGGAACTGAACCAACTGTTTTTCTTTATTAGAAATTTCCACCCTTTGAGCTTTTAAAGCAGAAAGTCTGTTAACAATAACTTCTTGTAATTTCTCAAATGTTTTGTTATCCATAACAGTCTTTATTTCACATATCGGAACATCAAGTGTTCTTAGTAATGCTGTGATACGAACACATAAAACTGCATTTTCATCATAAAATCTCCATCCAGAATCATTATCCCTTATACTGCAAAAAAGATCTTCCGATTCCCAATGACGCAAAGTACGGCTCGTCAGCCCTAGCTGCGCAGAGAGTTTATGAATTGCGATTAGATTATTCACTTCTTTTACTCCTTTCAGAGATATCTCTAAAATTATTGTAACACTTGACGTTACGACAATTGCAAGAGCTTTTTTCCTATTTATTTTAATATATTACAATACATAATAACATACCTTCTTATTCGGTTAGTTAACTTTTTGATCTTAAATATTATTTCTTTTAAGTCCTTAGTTACAAAAGGTTTTCCCTCTTTATCAAGGAGTGGTGTCATCGTATAGAAATACGCTAGTTTTCGCTATTCGGGTAGCTTAAAAACAAATCTAATTAAACTTGCAACGAATTAACTGATGATTAATATCCGCTAGTATGATAGACTAAAATATAATGTGACTGCTGGTTTCTATACAGAATATTGGCCTTTCTACATTTAGATATCACCAGTAAACATACTACGAAAGTCTAGGAGGTATAAGATGTATCAATATAAAGATCTATCAGTTCAAAATGTACATAAAATCGAAGAAATCGATGCGGAATGGTTTATACATAAAGCTTGGAGACAAAAAAATGGTGAACTATTCTTAGCCGAAATCAATTGGCTAGAAAAAGAACTACCAAATGGTTTACCATGGCACAAAGAACACTTTGTCAATTCTTTAGAAGGTGGTGGTAAAGCAATAGGCTGTTTTAACAACGATACTATGGTTGGATATGCTGTTTTAGATGCAGATTTATTCGGTAAGAATAAAGAGTATCTGCTTCTTGATCAGATCTTTATCTCTAAAAATGATAGAAATCATGGGATTGGAAAAGAGTTATTTCATAGATTATGTCAAAGTGCTATTCAGTTAGGTGCTAAAAAGTTATATATTTGCTCAGCATCTGCGGAAGAGACAGTTGCATTTTATCGTAGCCTAGGCTGTATTGATGCAACTGAAGTAAACGAAGAACTTTATGCACTAGACCCAAGAGATATACAACTAGAGTATATCTTATAGGGATTTTGGGGTGATATCATATGAAAATTGACCGACTTTTAGCAATAACCATTTACCTACTCAATCATAAACGTACATCTGCTCAGGATTTAGCAAATCGTTTCGAAGTTTCCACTAGGACAATCATGAGAGATATTGATTCTTTATGTCTTGCTGGAATTCCTGTTGTTTCAACCTTCGGTGTGGATGGAGGTTATGAGATTATGGAAACATTTCAAATGGAAAAACAAGTGGCAGGAGAAATCGATTATTCTTTTATCCTCACGGCTTTAAAAGGATTATCAACTGCATATCCTGACAGAGAGCTTGAGAATACCATCGAAAAGTTACATTGTTTAGGTGAGCATTCTACTCAAAGTATTCAAATTGATTTAGGTGTAGCAAATGAACACAAGGAGGTTAACACGTTACTTTCCTTGTTAAGTCATGCGATAAAAATACGACACATCGTTGAGTTTATCTACACCAACTCAGATAATATAACAAAATCTGTTGTTGTTGAACCAGTATCTATCATTTATAAATGGTATCATTGGTATCTACTAGCTTATCAACCAAAGCATGAATCTTATTGTATGTATAAGTTAATTCGTATGGAGCACTTAACCATTCACGAGCAGGAAAATACGATACTGCATAATCACAAGGAAGCAATGCAATGCTGGGAAAGTAGGAACGAAACACGTACCATGATAACGATAAAGCTAATGTGCTACTCTAGTATACGTTCTAGATGCTTAGAATATCTGAATGGTACTATCGTTGAAGAGTATTCAAATGGCGATTTCCTATATAAGATTATAGTACCGGAAAATGAACAATTTTGGTTCGGAACAGTAATCTCTTTTGGAGATAAGGTAAAAGTTTTAGAACCGCCTGGAATAATAAAGAAAGTAGTTGCTACTTGTAATCAAGTTATAAGCCAATACGAAAATCTAGATTGAATTAAAGATAATGTTTGAGTATTATTAATCTTTGTATAGAAGAAAAAGAAAGCTTTGCACTTATACTTATAAGAATTAACATGAAATGTACGCTCACTTACTTTCCTTGACATGAATAGCAAGAATGGTATTCCTCAATTGCTTTTCATTGTCGTTAATAATGACATACTGTTGTCATAGTTTATTTGTTACATTTCTTAGGAAAGGGCGATTCCCTATACTAGGAAAGGAGCAAGTAGTAGATGATATACTTAAAATTAATGTAAGTTTGTATTTTCTACTACTAAGGTTTATAATGAGTGACATTAAGAGATATCAAGTTAATGAGGACAACGCATGGTCTGAGATGGTAGAGGCAGGAGATTTCGTATTCTTAAACTTCTGTACTGGTAACGTAGGACAGTCAGTAGAAGCACAGGTTCACGGTGCGATTGATTGTATGGAGAGTAACTTAAAAAAACTTGAATTAACGCTAGATAATGTAGTTAAAGTTACCGTCTTACTGAGAGATGCATGGAATATCCCGATTATGGAAATGGTGTTTAAAGAGAGATTTGCAAGTAATTATCCAGCTAGAAAAACAATTCAAACAGAGTTTGCTCATTGCGGAGGAGCAGATGGATTACATGTTCAAATTGATGCTATCGCTTATCGGAAATAATAGTGGATAGTGTCAATCTTAAATCCATAAACGAATTAGCTAAAAACGAATTAGTTTAAAATGAATAACAGAACGAATTTATTTTATGTTTTATGATAACTAACAAATTTTAAAGGGTAATAAAAAATAGTGATTTTTAATTAGTAAGGAAAAGAGTGATTTAAGATGTGGAAACAACAGATAGAAGATTTTTGTAAGTCGTTAGGTCTTGATACCATCGGTTTTATACGCTGTAGAAGATTTGTTGAATTAATCGATTTCTATGAGAAGCGAAAAGAAAAGAACTTACAAAATGAATTTGAAGAGAAGGACATTGAAAAGAGAATCAATCCTAACCTTACGATGGAGAGTGGAAAAACAATCATATCCATTGCATTTCCTTATTATCATGATGAGGAGAACATAGAAAATGGATTTTCTATTTATACAAAACGCATGGATTATCATAAAGTTGTGAAATCCTATCTCGCAAAAGTATGTGAATACATTGAAAGCCTAGGCGGAAAAGCAGAGGGTTTTGTTGACAGTAATGCTCTTCCTGAGCGCTACATCGCATATTTAGCAGGCGTTGGCTTTATTGGAAATAATAATATGTTGATTACTAAAAAATATGGTTCGTATGTTTTTCTTGGGGAAATTATAACAGACTTAGAGATGGAATTAGAGGATGTAAGATCCTATCAAGAAATTCCAAAGCATATAGAATGTGGCGATTGCAAACGCTGTTATCATGAATGTCCGTCAAAATCAATTAACCAAAATAAAATAAATCCCAATATCTGTTTATCCTATCTTACTCAAAAGAAAGAACTATCCGATCAGGAAATTAGTCTCTTAAAAGGGAATGTTTTTGGATGTGATTATTGTCAACTAAAATGCCCGTATAATGAAGAGATTGAAACAAATGTTTTAGATGACTTTAAAACCTTATGCTATATGAATGAGGATTTGAAAATTTTTGCTTCCATGGATAATAAATTCTTCAAAGATAAGATAAGCAATACATCTTGCGGGTGGAGAGGAAAGAATGTGATTAAAAGAAATGCAATTCTTCGAATCCATAAAGAAAACCAAGATATCACAGAGTTAAGAGGGGATTCCCCATATATTAATGATTATATTGATCGATTGCTGAATAAACATGATAGGAAAGAATAGTTTCTTACATGCTCATAGAAAGAGAGTTTACTAATATTCGAGTAAGCTCTCTTTATTTGTAACAGAGAAAAGTTCACAAAGCTTGCTTTTTCAAGTATTTTAAACTAATTCCCTAATTCGACACAACAAATAAAAAATGACATAAATTATTATTAGAAAAAATAATTGTAATTTAATAGTATTAGTGGTATAATAAGCATTGTTAAAAATATATCATAATCATTACTATTATTAATATTAAGAAAGTTATAGGAAGGGGTAATTACGATGAAAGTAGTAGTTGTAGGATGTACTCATGCTGGCACAGCAACAGTAGTTAATTTGAAGGAACTTCATCCAGATAGTGAAATCACAATATATGAGAAGAATGATAACATATCTTTTTTATCATGCGGTATCGCATTAAATGTTGGAAAGGTAATCAAAGATACAAATAGCTTATTTTATAATTCACCAGAAAACCTTAGCAAATTAGGTGTCATTACTAAAATGAAGCATGAAGTATTGGATATAGATTTTGAAAATAAAGTCCTTACAGTTAAAAATTTAGTAACAGAAGAGACTTTTGAAGATAACTATGATAAGTTAGTTTTAACACTCGGATCTTGGCCAATCGTACCAAAGTTTGAGGGAGGAGAGCTAGAGAATATCGAGTTATGTAAAAATCATGACCATGCTTTAACAATCATTGAAAAATCTCAAAATGCAACTAATGTTGTTATCATTGGTGCAGGTTATATTGGTGTTGAATTAGTAGAGGCTTTTGAGGTACAAGGCAAAAAAGTAACTCTTATCGATGCAGAGCAAAGAATACTTGCAAAATATTTAGATAAAGAATTTACAGATATCACAGAAAATGAATTTTCATCACGTGGTGTAAAATTAGTATTAGGTGAGAAAGTTAATAAATTCCTCGGTGAGGATGGTAAAGTAACTCAGGTAGTTACAGAGAAAGGTACTTATGATGCTGATTTAGTAATCCTTTGTATAGGATTTGCTCCTAGTACAAAACTAGTACAAGGAAAACTTGACACTTTACCAAATGGTGCAATTATTATTGATGAATACATGAGAACAAGTCAGGAAGATGTATTTGCAGCTGGTGACTGTTGTGTTGTTAAATTCAATCCATCTGGCGATTTCCGCTATATCCCTCTTGCTACTAATGCAGTTAGAATGGGAACATTAATTGCAAGAAATATAAATAAGCCAACGATTAAGTATATGGGAACACAAGGAACTTCAGGTATTAAAATCTATGATTATAACATCGCTTCTACTGGATTAACAGAGGATGTAGCAAAAACGACAACCTCAATGAATGTAGCTAGTGTATCTGTAACAGATAACTATAGACCTGAATTTATGCCGACCTTTGAACCTGCAACAATTACTCTTGTCTATGATACAGATACAAGAAGAATTCTAGGCGGACAGATTATCTCGAAGATTGACTTAACTCAATATATGAATACACTTTCTGTTGTTATTCAAAATCAAATGACAATAGAAGAACTTGCAATGACAGATTTCTTCTTCCAACCACATTTTAATAAGCCATGGAGTTTATTAAATACAGTTGCTCTAAAGGCATTATAAAAGTTCGACAAGTTCTTAAAAAATAGCCGTAGTTAGTATAATTTTTACCGTGCTCTATAAACCACAGGCTTGAAAGCTTTATGAAAAAGCAGGTACCTATATTTTAGATACCTGCTTTCAATATCTCAAAAACTAGCGCATTACTTTGAATAATTCATGACCTCTCTTAAAATAGTTTGAGCTTTTATTTTAGATGTTTACGGGTTATTTAGAAAGTGAAAAAATGGAAAAAGAACAAAAGAAGCATTAAATGCCGGCTATGGAACACTACGCTATAGTTTAGTGCTCTTTATATTATGTGAGGTATTGACATGGAAAATGTACATAATGATTTTATCGCTTATAATTTTATACCAAATGGTTTCACAAACAACTCGACAAATTTTTGTGTCGCAGACAAAATAATGCGAATTAAGACATTTAAGAACACAAAGGTTGTCGGCTCTTTTTTTCAGTTGCATTTATAAAGGCAAGCTGAGAATCCATATTGTTTTTACAGAAGATACTGATATTTATAATGATCAGATTGATATTCTTATTAGAGAATCCGTAAATATTTCAGGACTTATAGACGGGAAAATATGGATTTGTAATAACAACTATAAAATAACAGAGTATCTTTTAAGGAACTATAATATGACGGCTGATTCTGAGAAGTTTTTTTATGAGTCATATGAAATGTTTATGCCAAGAGCTAAATTTACTAACCAGTTTGATTCTGGTTTGTTAGAAGTCAGGCCATATCAAGAAGACTACATTGATGATTATCTTTTGTTATTAAGTGACTCAATGTCATTTAAAATACCACCATATGACTATATAAACTCTAAAGAACATTTCTTAAATGAATTTAAACTATTAAAGGAAAAGAACACATTTGAAGCTTTTTGGATGGATGATAAATTAGTAGGAGTATATTGGCTTGCGGGAACGGAAATAGATCATTTGGCCGTAGCCGCAGATTATCAACGTTCAGGATACGGTGCACAAATTTTAACCAGAGCAATTGAAGTGGTATTTCAAAATCCAGATATAGATTGTGCGTGGTTGCTCGTTGTTGGGTGGAATAGTAAGGCTTTTAATTTTTACAAGAAGTACGGGCTTAAAGTAAAAACAATGTATAAAGTGCCATACAATAACCATATCAATTGAATATTTATTCTTGTATATAGAGAGGAAAAAATGACAGAATTCAAGTTTGATTCCATAGAACCAATTGTAAAAGGTTGGTCGGAAGATAAAAAGTATCATGTAGCAAAAGCAGATGACACAGAATATCTACTTCGTATTACGCCAGTAGAAAGGTATGAAACAAGAAAAGCGCTATTTACCATGCTTCAAAAAGTTGTGAAATTAGATATCCCCATGTGCAAACCTGTGGAGTTTGGAGTTTGTAAAGATGGTGTTTATGCTCTACATACTTGGATTAATGGAAAAGATGCTAAAGATGTGATTTCCCTCTTACCTGAAGTTGAGCAATATAATTTTGGACTAAAATCGGGTGAAATTCTTCGTAAAATTCACACAATCCCTGCACCGGATAATCAAGAGGACTGGATCACTCGATTTAATCGGAAGACAAATATTAAACTTCAAAAATATAAGGAGTGTCCATTACATTTTATAGGTGATGACAAAGTAATAGGATATATAGAAGGTAACCGTGAACTTTTAAAGGATCGTCCTCAATCCTTTCAGCATGGTGACTACCACATCGGAAATATGATGATAGAAGACGGTAAACTTGTCATCATTGATTTTGACCGTTTTGATTTTGGTGATCCGTGGGAAGAATTTAACCGTATTGTATGGTGTGCACAGTCAAGTCCGCATTTTGCTACTGGACAACTAAACGGTTACTTCGGTGGCGAACCACCTATGGAATTTTTTAGACTACTTGCTTTTTACATTGCGAGTAATACATTATCATCAATTTACTGGGCTATTCCTTTTGGTCAAAGTGAGATTGATACCATGATGAAACAATCCCAAGAAGTTCTTATGTGGTATAACGATATGCAAGACCCAGTACCAACTTGGTATAAGGCTTGCAAAAAATGATCAATCCCTTCTGCAGTTAGCAGAACTAGTGACTCACATTGACGGTAAGATGAACGGCTACGACCGCAATAGACAAGAAACGGTTTATAAAAATAATCTATAACATAATGGCTATGAAGGATATAAAATTATAATATTATGGCAAAATATGAT
>DPVV01000283.1 GCA_003526525.1 Lachnoclostridium phytofermentans
CCCTTTTTACTACAAGCAGAGATGGAGAAAATCATAACGAATACCAGAAAAATAGCTAAAAACCTTTTCTTCTTAAACATACTACTCCTCCTTATATATAGATCATTTTCTTACAGTAAATCTTGTTACTGTAAGAATTCATATGCTGGTATAAACCA
Organism: Lachnoclostridium phytofermentans; assembly: GCA_003526525.1. Taxonomy (GTDB): domain Bacteria; phylum Bacillota; class Clostridia; order Lachnospirales; family Lachnospiraceae; genus Lachnoclostridium. The sequence goes on from DPVV01000283.1 coordinate 159, forward strand.
TACCCCTGCGGATTATACCATAAGACAATCAACCCCTTTCTCACTTTTATACAAACGGTTAACCAACTATACCGCTTCGTTCCACACCTTCAATAAATCGCTTTTGTAATAATACATAAACGATAATTACCGGTAAGATAACTAATACAATTCCAGCATATAGATATAACCTTGCTATCGCTGGGGTCATTATTCGATCTACATTCGCTATGGTTTGTTGCAATGTTGTTATCTTTCTACTAATCACTATGTTGGGGCTAATGTTAAATAAGTTACCAAAAAAAGTGTCATTATACTGCCATACCAAAGAAAATATTGCTACTGTTAAAACGGATGGGATTGCATTCACTAACATGATGCGAAAATAGGTATACCACATACCAGCTCCATCTACAAAAGCTGCTTCTTCAATTTCCTTCGGCAGTCCTCGGAAAAATTGAGTAAAAATATAGATGTATAGCCCAGATCTTAAACCACATCCAAATAACGACATAATAAACATTGGTTTTACTGTTCCCAGGTAATTTGGTACCTTCCCAGTTAGCAAAGAAAACAAGCCAAGTGGATTAAATTTTTGAAAGGTCACATAAATCGGTAAGATAACCGTATGTGTTGGTATGACAATCATTACAATAACAAACCCGAATAATAACTTTTTGAAAGGAAAATTAAATCTTGCAAAGCCATATCCAACCATAGAGCATATCACTACTTGAATAACCATAAGACTAAGCACGTACGCTAGAGAATTTCCTAGCGTCTTAATATAATCCAGACGTAACGATGCGAGGCGATAACGCTCAAGCGTTGGATTTTGAGGTATGATATAGACTAATTTATTCGCAAAGTCTGAGTCCGAAAAAAACGAACTACTCACAATACCGATCAGTGGACCCAAAATGACATAGCAGATTCCTACTAATATAATCAATCGGAACAACCAGAAAAGAGCTTCTTTGGATTTCCTTATGTATTTTTTTCTATTATTCTCAAACTGCTTATCACTTTTTATTTTTTCAATTTCAATTTTACAACTTTGTATGAGATCCATTATGCTCTCCTTTCTAGTTATAATAAAATGTCTTCTTTGATATCGTTCCACAGACAATAACAAGGAATAAACATACAACAATCATACTAATTAAGCTCATTAAGGAACCTAGACCATAATTTTTGTTCATAAAGATTGTAGTATAAGATAATTGCACAACATCACTGTTTGCAAAGTTATCAACGACGGTATAAACGATATTCGTTAATATCAAAGGCATTATCATCGGGAAGGTTACCTTCCAGAATGTTTCATAACCAGTGGCACCCTCAATTTTAGCTACTTCATACAGTGAACTTGGAACTGCTTGTAAGGCTGCAATAAAGATAATGATCTGAACTCCTGAGGCAGTGATAATACTACTAATCCGAGATGCTGCTCCAATGATATATTCAAAAACAGCATCAGGTATTGCTATATCGCGAAATAGATTAAGATAGTAATCGATATTCACTCCTGTAGAGGTAGCACTTATAATTTCATCTGGTGCAGAAGCTATTCCACCACCTATTAATTGCGTCGATAATGCTATGGCTTGTTGTATTGCTTCCGAATTTAAGATGACTGGCAGGAAAAGGACTGCTCTTACAAACGTTCTTCCCTTGAATTTTTTGTTTAATAAAAGTGCAACAAAAATGCTAAAAAAGATAATTAACGGAATATCCACTACCATATCAAGCATGGAAGAAGTAAGTACTTGTTTAAAGGTCGGATGTGAAGTAAATAATTCTTTGAAATTTGCTAAGCCAGTATAGGTTAACGTATATCCAACACCACCATCTTCAATGGTTGCCACCGACATACCAAAACGAATGGTCATAATCAAACTTCTTAAGTAGAAAATGATAAAACCAATTAACCATGGAGAGATGAAGAGTAAGCCTACAATAGCTCTTTTACGACTGAGTGTTAATTTTCTTCGTTTCTTCATTCGTTCGTCCCCTCCATTTCATACCCCTTTGCAGGGATTATTATGCCATCTGTCTTATATGCGCTAGTAGTTGTATTTACATAGATGATAACACCATTGTCGTATGTTATTTTTCTTACACCAGTATCTAAAATCTCATGTTTTTTCATCGTTGCTCCAGTTACATTCTTTAGGACACTGTTAACTTCAGTATATAAAGTGATGGCATCCTCCTTCCAGTTTTTATAAGTCGTGCTATATTTGCTATTAAGGCCGGTATATTTGAGTTCTGATGAGCTTTGATAGGTAAACGTAAAATGAGGTGCTGCTCCATATTCAATTAATTTTAAGATCACATCACTCTTATCGCTGGTATCCATCAGATTAATAGAACTACCACAATAATCGATACAACCATGGAAAATCATCTGGTATAGTGGTATCTCTTCATCCATGAGAAAGAAACCATTCGATCTAAGTGATGCATTTAAAACATCAGATACATAAGGTAGGGAATAAAAATTACCCCCGTTTACCATCATCTGTTTTCCTGTCTTTTTCAGGGTTTCAAACTGCGCTTCCACTACTTGTTTCGCTTCCTCACGATTGATAAAATTCGTTCTTTTCTTATCCGAAGTAAGAACCTCTCCTAAATCACGTAATGAGATTCCAGTAATATCAATATCTTTGATTCCTTTTGATAAACCATTCACATAACGAGGTAAAAATTTTGGTGAAACCAGATTATAAATAGTCTCAGGATATCCAAGAGAGGATAACTGAATCAGTGTTGTTGGGTTTACTTGGCCAAAGATTCCTTCCATAGCGCTACCGAAATAGTAAACATTTTCAACTTTATGTTTATAACGCTTACTGATCCAAGTAACCTTTTGTAATGCGACATCCGAATAAAGTTTTCCTCCATTTCCCTCTAATGCTTTTGATAAAGCTTCTAATTCTTTTTCGCTACCAAGTTTTTTTATTAATTTAAATTTATCCGTGACATCATGGAAGTAACCTCCATTAAATGTCCCTTGATAATTCAGGATGATTTTATTGACACCGTTGTGATTTAAGTCTTTTACTATGGTATTGGCCTCTTCATACGTCGTCGCCTTATAAATCTCACGGTACTGAGTTCCTAAAAAGAAATTGGTACGCTTTACTCCGCCAATCACATCCATATAAAAATTAAGGTCAGTATTTCCTGCGTGTTTGGTTAGTTTTCCTTCTGATATTAAACGCTCTCTATAATAGTTTGCCATACCAGAATATCCATCGTATTCTTTCGTTAACATCGTATAGCGGACAGTGAAATCCTGCTTCATCATCTTTGGCTCAATGATGGGCATCATCGTCTCATTTCCTGTATTACCACCGATAGCGACTACTTCATATCCTCTAACAGGGAAGGATACATAAGCATTATTATACGAGTTACGTACTCCTGAAATACTTGCAGAAATATTTGCAAGAGAATCTCCTGATTCAATCGTAGCGAATACCCCATAATTCTCTTTTTGAATACCAAACAAAGGTAATCTTGCAGGTTCTGTGTTTTCTACCACTGCAATATCAGCAACCAATGGATCAATTCCATAAACAAATTGGGAGTAATCGGCTGCATTAACTTTCCCGTTATTAAAATAAATTAAGGAGCCAGAACCATTTGGCAGTACAAGATAACCTGATTCCTCCATTCCCCCAGCTGCAAAATAACGTAGCAATTGAATCCGATAGAGTTTTCCGTCGCCATATTCTTCAATTTGTGAGGTGTTAACTGTTGCTTCGATACCATCTTCCACCAATCGGTATTCTAACGGTATTGTAAAAGAAATAGGAAATTCAACATCCCCTTCTGCAACCGACATATCAGTCATAAAATCTTCTTCCGTATAACCTGCTAAAATTAAGTACGATTCGATTTTATTTAAAGTAGCCATTGCAGCATTAATATCAAATGCTAATTCTAAGTAACCGCTGTAATCTTTTGATTCCTTATAACGTTTTCTAACATACTTTGCATCTTTTTCATCTAATTTTTCAAGGAAGGATTCTAAGCGTTCACTTTTTATATACATTGGTACAATTCCAGTTTTGCTTTTCGCATCACCAATCTTATAAATAAAGCGGAAACCATCCTTTATGGCTTCGATTGTAATCTGGTTTAACAATGTGGAATGCTCATAGGAATTAAAGTTACTAAGTGCTTGATTGTTATTAAAATATTCTACAAACAATTGCGATTTCAGTATGTTCTTATTTACTTCATTTGCTAAAGTATCTTGATCAGCAAAACGTGGATTACTATAAGCGATTTCCCCATTTCTCTTATCATAAATTGCTATTTCACCAGAACGTTGATTTACATATAATTTTAAATTTGTATTTTCTGCTCCAAGTACCATGCCATCTACTGCTGGACATTTTTCTGGTAACGGTATGAATTCTTTTCCCTCTTCATAGGAATATTCTAATAAACAGTCCTTATAATCATCGTATAGCACATAATGAAACAGGTAATAAACGCAATAGCCGATAACTCCAACCAGGAGTACCGCTAAGCACGAAAGAAGTAATTTCTTTAACAACTTCATGTCTTATGTCCTCCTAGCCTCGATTTTGTAGTTCAATGTACACATTCCGAAAGAAACCATATACTTGAGATAGTAAATCAAAAAGCATCATTATGATAAAGATGATAATTAACATAGCACAAAAGGTTAATAGTAAAGTTACTAAAGTTTTGGCTAAGGAATAATTGTGAATGATCATAATCCCCATAAGTATTAAAATAGATGTCCATGCAACCCCAAAAACAAGAATCAGGTAATAAAATGCT
>DPVV01000019.1 GCA_003526525.1 Lachnoclostridium phytofermentans
CTGAACAAAAACAAAGAGGATAAAAAAGGTAAACATAAGCAAACAGTGGATTCAACCTTACAGTTGTATACATTTGCGACACTTACCGATGTGGAAAGGTTTTGTGTAATTTTACCTGAGTCTTGGGCAATCCGAAGTACTCTTTTTAAGGATGAGAAGGAACAGCTATTCTATATGGCATTAGAAAAGGGTAGACTGTCCAAAGTAAATTTCCAATTTGTCTGTGACAGGGCTAATGAATATGGAAAATTTCATTCGGAGAACCAAGCTAGAGTAGCATACCTTAAGGAACATGCATCATGTCTTATCGATAAAAAAGCAATAAAAGTAATGAGAAATATAGCGAATGGCTAATAGGAATGGCTGTAATACTTTGGGTATTTGAATATCTAAAGTGTTACAGCCTATTTTTAATATAATTTCGGAAATATATGTAAAAAACGTGAAGTATAGAAAGCTGTCTTATAATAATTGTTTCCTATTGAATATTTACTTTTAAATTGGTATAATTTTCTATGTTATTTACAAATATTACAGAAAGAAGGTGTCCAATAGTAAGAAGGTGTCCACTTGAAATAAGGGAACCTATAGAAATAAGAGCTGTAAGCCTTTCATTATGGTTCTATTGGTGTGAAAATAGATGAAATTTCTTAAAGCTAGAAATTATAGAATGCGATTTGCAGTAACAGAGAAGTTATGGACTAGATGTAGGTTGAAACAGAATCTTTTTTCAACGAACAATTTCCATGCGTGATAATGCTCGCAGATGGGAGCTTATATGAAATACTTAAGAGTTATTTAAGGGGAGGTAGTAATGGGGTTAAGGTATGACTTAGTATTTGAGCGAGGGTTTTTTCGAAATCCAACACAGAATCTTGTTCTCAAGGGAACTATTGTAGGCGATTTTGACAAAACGAGATTTGAGCAGGCAGTTTTAGAACTAGGAAAGGTCCACCCAATTTTGCATTGTGTTGTGGAGCAAAGCAAGGATGGAAAAGTTAGTTATGTTTATCAAGAAGGGGTTAACCCCCAAGTTACATACCTAGAAAAAGAAAATGAAAGCCAATGGATTGAATTAGCGAAGCAGCAAGAGCATGTAATTTTTGAATTTGAAAAGGAACCAACGATTCATTTTTTTATTCTTTCTCAAGAAAAGGAATTTGATTTCATCATGATTGGTCATCATATGTTAGGAGATGGCCTATCGCATTTATATTTATACCATGATTTTATCGAGTTTTATTGCAATGGTAAAAAAAATATGGAGTTAAAAGAACCGAAACCGATTCAATCCATAATGGATTTGCCAAAGGGAAGTCAACCATCTTTTCTAATTCGATATGTTATAAAGCGATTGAATCGCAGATGGGCTAAGAATCGAAAAATTTTAACTCAAAGCGAATTTCAAGTAGCACATCAGAACTATCAAAAGAAGCAAAACATAGATGTTGCTCTTTTTTATCTTAAGGGTGATGAATATCAGAAGCTTAGACAATCCGCAAAAGATCATCAGATTACAATGAATACGGTTATCTTAGTTGCATTTATGAAAGCGTTAAAAGAGTTGACAGAGTTTTCAGAGGAAAAAGTAACGGTTGCAATAAATTTAAGAAATAGGCTATTGTTTCATCCAGGTAGGTGTGTCGGAAACTATGCTGCAGCTATAACAAAGGTACTAAGTTATGATATGGAGAAAGACTTCTGGAAAAATGCGAATTCTCTAGGTTCAATAATTAAAAAAGAGATTCAAAATCCTAAAAAAGCGTTTCAATTGGTTCATTTGTTTTGCTTATTGGATAGCAGTATTTTCGACGGTTTGTTTTATTCAAAACATAGTGATTACAAGAACGATTGGCTTAATAAGGTGTCAAAGCTACTTAACTTTAAAGACTATGAAGAGGGGATAGATATTTCAAATCTTGGAGTTTTTGATGTTAGTTTAAATACTGAAAAGTACCAGATAAAAGATATGGCTTATCTACCACCTGCAGCTTCTGTTTATGACAAAACGATTGGTGTAATTACTTATCAGGATGAATTAGCGATATGTATCTCACATAAAGTAAATTTCTTAGCAAAGGATAAAATGGAACGTATAATGAACCGAACAAAAGAGATTTTACTCGAGCTCAATTAGATATTATGGAAGGACGAAATAAATTTAGATACACAGGAGGGTGATTATGCGTAAAAGTATTCGAACAAAACTAGTAACGGTTGTATTGGTGTTGTCTTTATTCAGTATATTAGCCAATATTACAAACTTAAATTCACTTAAACAGATTTATGAAGCTGCAGATACTGTAGATAGCAGTGATCCAGAGGTTATTGAAACTGCTAGGCTAGAACTTACAGGAATCTATGAGAGTAGTATTCAATCCAATTATATCGGTATTGGGGTTATGATATTACTGACTATTGTGGTTATTGCAATTACAAGAAAGTCAATCATTGGACCAACCAAAAGATCCACAAAGCAGCTAGATGATATATTAAATGATTTTAATTCTGGGCAAGGAGACTTAACAAAAAGAGTAACAGTCTATACGAAGGATGAAATTGGACAATTAGTTTCAGGTATTAATACATTCCTAGAAACATTACAGCGAATTATGGGACATATGATTTCTGATTCTAAGCAATTAAACTTGAGCATATCTTTAGTTTCAAACAGTATCAGTCAAGTGAATGATAATTCTTGCGATATTTCGTCTACCATGCAGCAATTAGCCGCCAGTATGGAGGAAGTTACAGCAACAATATCTTCTATGTTGGATAGTATCGGTATTCTTAATACGAATGCCACCACCATGATAGATAAAAGTGTGGGCACTATGGAATATATAAATGAGATGAAGATAAGAGCGAATGCGATGAAAGAAGAAGCAACTGATAAGAAAGGTACGACCAGTGAGATGCTTAATAATATAGGTGATACCTTACGTGAAGCTATCGAAAATAGTAAGAAGGTGGAACGTATTGATGAATTAACCAATGATATTTTAGTTATCTCAAATCAAACAAATCTATTAGCATTAAATGCATCGATAGAAGCAGCTCGTGCTGGAGAGGCGGGAAAAGGTTTTGCCGTTGTTGCGGATGAGATTCGTCAATTAGCAGATAATAGCCGAAATACAGCTACAAATATTCAAGAAATCAGTGGGTTGGTACGTGATGCTGTATTAAATCTATCAGAAAGTTCAAAACAAGTATTAGATTATATTCAAACTACGGTATTAAGTGACTATGAAAAAAATGTAGGTAGTGGAATACAATATGATTTGGATGCTTCTTTTTTACATAGCAATATCTCTCAATTCATGGAGCACATAAAAGAGATGAACCATATGATAGTAAGTATGAGTGAAAACTTTCATGGAATTGCTTCTGCTGTGGATGAAAGTGCAATTGGAGTTTCTAATGCTGCAAATAATGCATCGAGTCTTGTGGAAGAGATGGCTAAGATTAGTAAGGAAGTTAAGAATAATGAAATGATTTCAGTGAGCTTAAATGAAGAAGCAAATCGGTTTGTTGAAGTATAAAAGTAATTTTAAAGAAAAGGGATCGTGTTAAAGAAAAAGAGGGTATCTTTCTAAGATATCCTCTAATTTTATCGATATGTTTCATAATATGGAAAAGTTCGCGAAGCGTAC
>DPVV01000592.1 GCA_003526525.1 Lachnoclostridium phytofermentans
CAAATCAAATATATTACAAAATGGTCTGATGTTGCCACTGTTATTTCTCAGCGTGTTCACAGAGATTTAGCTCCAAAGCCACTAATGTCCGTTATGTACGAAGGTTGTATGGAGAACGCCAAGGATGTATCCGCAGGTGGTGCAATGTATAACTTTGGACCTGGTGTTGTATGGTCTGGACTTGCTACCTATGCAGATTCCATGGCAGCAATCAAGAAACTAGTATTCGATGAAAAGAAATATACTCTAGAGCAGTTAAATGAAGCGTTAAAGGCTGACTTTGTAGGTTATGACCAGATTCGTACGGATTGCCTCAATGCTCCAAAATACGGTAATGACGACGATTACGCGGATTTAATTGCTGCAGATTTAGTTGACTTTACGGAGCATGAGCATAGAAAATATAAGACCTTATATTCAATATTATGCCATGGTACCTTATCTATTTCCAATAATACTCCATTCGGACAGTTGACAGGTGCTTCTGCTAATGGCCGTCACGCATGGGTACCGCTTTCCGACGGTATTAGCCCAACTCAGGGTGCGGATTTTAATGGCCCGACTGCTATCATTAAGTCCATATCAAAAATGGCCAATGACAGCATGAACCTCGGTATGGTTCATAACTTTAAGATTATGTCAGGGCTTCTTGAAACTCCAGAAGGAGAAGAGAGTCTTATCACCTTACTTCGTACAGCTTGTATGTTCGGTAACGGCGAGATGCAATTCAATTATCTTGATAACAATACTCTTATTGATGCTCAGAAACATCCAGAAAAGTACCGTGACCTAATCGTCCGCGTAGCTGGATACAGTGCATTCTTCATTGAATTATGTAAGGATGTACAGGATGAAATCATAAGTAGAACCATGCTGACACATTTTTAAGAGAAGACGGAGATTAATCAAAATGGACCATGGAAAAACAGGAGAGATTGAACGTAAGGCGTTTATTTTTAACGTACAGAAGTACAACATGTATGACGGGCCGGGAATCAGAACCTTGGTATTCTTTAAAGGCTGTCCTCTTCGGTGTAAATGGTGCTCCAATCCGGAAGGTCTGGAACGAAAATTTCAAGTAATGTATAAGCAAAATTTTTGTGTAAGCTGCGGGGCGTGCGCTGATGTGTGCCCCGTAGGAATCCATGTGATGTCGAATGGGAAACATGAAATTGTACGAGAAAAGGAATGCATTGGCTGCATGAAGTGCAAAAACGTCTGCCCAAATTCGGCGCTTACCATTGCTGGAGAGGTAAAGACCATTTCAGAACTGCTTAAGATTGTGGAAGAGGACACTGCTTTTTACGATATGTCTGGTGGTGGCGTGACCCTTGGTGGTGGTGAAGTAACTGCCCAACCGGAAGCGGCTTTAAATCTTTTGATGGCTTGCAAACAGGAGGGAATCAACACAGCAATTGAAACCTGCGGTTGTACGAATACAGAAAACATTTTAAAAATCGCGGAGTACGTGGATCTGTTCCTGTTTGATATCAAACATATGGATCCAGTACGTCACAACGAGTTAACAGGTGTGAACAATGAACAGATTCTTATAAATCTTGAGGAACTGCTTCGTCGCCGCTATAACGTAAAAGTCCGTATGCCAATGTTAAAAGGAATCAATGATAGCAGGGAAGAGATTGATGCGGTTATCAAGTTTTTGATGCCATTCCGTAATGATAAGAACTTTAAGGGAATTGACTTACTTCCATACCATAAGCTCGGAGTTAATAAATACAATCAGCTGGATAAGGTATATCCAATTGACGGTGATCCTAGCTTAAGCGCTGAGGATTTAGATCGAATTGAAGGCTGGATGAAAGAATACGATTTTCCGGTTAACGTGGTAAAACACTAAGAAAGGGGAAGGAAGCCATGGAAGAAGAGATGCGCCGTGTCATTGAAGAGTCCGTACCGGGCAAACAAGTGACCATAGCCCATGTGATTGCATCACCCATACGGGAGGTGTATGAATGCCTAGGCATTGACCAACTGGGAGCCATCGGGATTCTTACGCTGTCTCCTTTTGAAACGTCCATCATTGCTGCGGATATTGCGGCAAAAGCAGCGGACGTGGAAGTAGGTTTTTTGGACCGATTCACTGGATCCGTAATCATTGCAGGCAGCGTAGACAGTGTGGAAATCGCATTAAATGCGGTGTGTGATACCTTAAAACGTGGGCTCGGGTTTATGGTACCCGAAGTTACAAAGACATGAGAAAAAAAAGAATCATGATCATAGGACCCAGCAGAAGCGGGAAAACCTCACTGGCCAACTTTATAAACGGTTTGACCGGCCCTACAAGAAGAACCCAGAACATGGTGTATGGGGAAAAAACATTGGATGTACCTGGGGTTTATTTAGAAAGTCCCTGGATGCACAAGCATTTGATTGCGGCTGCACAGGACGCCTCCCATGTACTGATGCTGGTAGACCAGTCGTCATTCATAGAGAGTTATCCTCCCGGATTTGCAAAGACGTTCCGGGTGCCGGTAGTCGGTGTGATAACCGGAAGCGGTGAGAAACCGGAGAATAACGACTGGTGTATCCGTCAGTTAAAAAAAGCTGGGGTAAGAGAACCCTATTACAATATAAATTTGGCCGAAGAGGCAAGTTTCGTTGAATTAATGGAGATATTAAAATAAATAGAAAGGAGGGAAATGTAACGTGGAACAATTTGTAATGAACACAAAGATATATATGGGATCTTCTTGTCTTGATAAGATGAAGGATCTTCCTGCGAAAAAAGCCTATATTATCTGTGACCCTTTTATGGCCCAGTCCGGAAAGGTGAATTTAATTACGGATATTTTAATGGAAATGGGAAGCAGCTTTGAAGTTTTTTCAGAAGTAGTACCGGATCCAACCATTCAAGTAGTTTCAAAGGCCATCGGCGGAATGAAGTGTTTTGGACCCGATACAGTCATCGCCTTAGGCGGTGGTTCTGCCATTGATACAGCAAAGGCAGCAAGTAATATTTATTCGCAGATGGGAAATGAGAAACTGTTTTTAATTGCGATTCCGACCACAAGTGGTACTGGAAGCGAAGTAACTAATTTTTCTGTAATCTCTGACCCACAGGCCCAGGCCAAATATCCACTTCGTTCAGATAGTATGGTACCAGATGCAGCGTTCCTTGATCCACGCTTTACGGTATCGGTACCGCCTCATATTACAGCGGATACAGGAATGGATGTTTTAACCCATGCTTTAGAAGCTTATGTTTCAACCAATTCAGGAGATTTTACCGATGCTTGTGCGGAAAAGGCAGTGAGATTGGTTTGGAACTACCTCGCTCGTACCGTAGAAGAAGGAGGCGACATGGAAGCTAGAACACACATGCACAATGCTTCCTGCCTTGCAGGTGTTGCCTTTAACGGTGCTTCCTTAGGGCTCTGTCACAGTATGGCTCATGCTCTTGGAGCACGATTCCACATTCCTCACGGAAGAAGCAACGCGATCCTTTTACCTCATGTTATCAGCTATAATGCCGGTCTAGAAGACGCAGGCGAACAGGATGCTTGCGGTAGATATGTGGCAATTGCTAACATGCTCGGTATAGCAGCTGGAACAGATAAGGCAACGGTACACAATCTGTTGCGTCACATCAAGAATATGATGAGCAAGATTAAAATACCTCAACAGATTACGGACTTAAAAATCGATAAAGATGAATTTGAGCAGGCTATACGAGAAATGGCAGAGAAAGCACTAGCAGATAACTGCACATTAACTAATCCAAGAGTACCTAAGATAGAAGAGATTGAAGCCATCTACAAGAAATTGAGTAAGGGGGGGTATTAATGAAATTCATCACGGAAGACGATTTGAGGATTTTATTCAGAAGAGAACCCTTTACCTTTTATGATATCCCTACGGGTAACAGACTCACACCGGGAGCAAGGCAGTTTCTGGTAGATAAGAAAGTTCCCATAAGCAATGACCCAATGGTGGTAAAACGAAAAAATGAAAAGCCTACAGAGATAAAAGTAGAAGCAACAAAAAAAGAAGATGCACCGAAAAAAGAAATTTGCAAAGAAGTTTTTCAATTAAAAAAGAAAACACTCCAAGCACAATTTCTGGAAGCGGGACTCGAGCTGTTAAGCAGGGACGTGCTGTTAGCACAGCAAGTGTTTGATTTGGAACGAAAACTTTCTTTCGTAGGAAAAGTTGGTCGTGGTGAGGAAACTACTTGCAAGACCTGCACCGGATTTCATGAAGGAAACATGCAGGAATCTTTTGAGGATTGCTTTGAAATAACAGGCTTTCATGCACAGTCAGAAAAAGGAAAAGAAATCGTCCTTTTGCACCGCCTACGCTGTAATGTCAGAGAGCTGGCTGCTGAAGCAGAAAACGAAAATCTAAACCCTATCATTAACCGCTTGTCACAGATGATATGTCTGGAATATGGAGGAAAACTATGCCAAAGGAAGAATTAACATTTGACAGCTGTAATGAGTTGGTCAGCCAATTTGAAGCAGTAGTTAAACAACCTATAAAGGGAAGCTCCTCTGTTTACTATACCGGAGTTGATTTGGGAACAGCGTGTGTGGTACTGGCTGTGTTAGATGAGAATTACAAACCTGTAGCAGGTGCTTACCGATATGCGGATGTGGTCCGAGACGGAATGGTTGTGGACTACATCGGAGCGATCCGGATTGTACGTGAGCTAAAGGAAGAACTAGAGGAAAAGTTAGAGACTGAGCTGATTTATGCAGCTGCAGCCATTCCTCCGGGAACCGATACCTTGGACGGAGGAGCAATAAAGAATGTGGTTCAGGGAGCGGGATTTGAGATAACCGCCCTTTTGGATGAACCAACAGCTGCGAATGCAGTCTTAAAAATAAAGAACGGTGCGGTAGTGGACATCGGCGGCGGAACTACTGGTATCACCATTTTAAAG
>DPVV01000344.1 GCA_003526525.1 Lachnoclostridium phytofermentans
TCTATGAGCTGTAAGAATATTTAATTCTTGCGGCTCTTATTTTTTTATAAAAAATCGAACAAGGAGGGAAATAATATTATGATAAATAAAGATACTTCGCTAACACATGATAAGCTCCATATAGAGTCGGATACGGCAGACGACACTTATATGGAGGAATAACAAGGTCGCCTATTGTTCCGACTTTGTTATTTATAATATTAAATACTGAGGAGGACAAAATATGTCATTAATAAATGTTACGAACCTAACCTTTGCTTATGAAGGTAGCTATCAAAATATTTTTGAAAATGTAAGTTTTCAAATAGATACCGATTGGAAATTAGGCTTTACTGGAAGAAACGGAAGAGGAAAAACTACTTTTTTAAATCTTTTGCTTGGGAAATACGAATATGCTGGAAACATTTCAGCTAATGTAACTTTTGAATATTTTCCCTATGAGGTGCAGAATCAAAGCAATTACACCATAGATGTCATAAGGGAGATTAGCCCAAATTTAATGGATTGGGAAATAGTAAAAGAATTATCTTTGTTAGATATGGACTACGATACTTTATATAGACAGTTTAACACACTATCGAAAGGAGAGCAGACCAAAGCATTGTTGGCTGCTATGTTTTTAAAGGAGAATTCCTTCTTGCTAATTGATGAGCCTACCAATCATTTGGATGCTGAAGCTAGGCAAAAACTAAGTAATTACTTGAAAAAAAAGAAAGGATTTATTCTGATTTCACATGATAGGTCTTTTTTGGATAATTGTATTGACCATATCTTGTCTATTAATAAAACTAATATTGAAATACAAAAAGGAAATTTTTCTTCATGGTGGAGAAACAAAGAATTACAAGATGGTTTTGAGCTAGCAGAAAACGAAAAATTGAAAAAGGATATTAACAGACTTGCAAGCTCTTCTAAACGGACATCTACATGGTCAGATAGTGTTGAAAGCAGCAAGTTTGGAACTACCAATTCTGGGAGCAAATTAGATAAAGGATATGTTGGGCATAAAGCTGCAAAAATGATGAAGCGTGCTAAAAATATAGAAGCTAGACAACAAAACATGATGGAAGAAAAATCGAAGCTCCTTAAAAATATTGAATCGAATGAAAGTTTAGAAATAGTACCGCTTACTTTCCATGATAAAAAACTTGTAGAACTTACAGATGTTGCAATTAAATATGAGGATAGAATTGTTTGTGAAGGAATAAGCTTCACTATAGAGCAAGGTGAAAAAATTGCGATTCAAGGAAAGAATGGCAGCGGAAAATCGAGTATATTGAAATTAATTTATGGAGAAGGCATCCCCCATAGTGGGACTGTAAGAATGAATAATAAGTTAATCATTTCATATGTCTCACAAGATACTTCAGATTTATATGGTAACTTAACTGAGTATGCAGATAAACAATGTATTGACGAGAGTTTATTTAAATCGATGCTTATAAAACTTGATTTTTCAAGAGAACAGTTTGAAAAGAATATCGAGGACTTTAGTGGAGGACAGAACAAAAAGGTATTGCTTGCTAAAAGCTTGAGTGAACGGGCACATTTGTATATTTGGGATGAACCATTGAACTTTATCGATGTCATTTCTCGTATGCAGATTGAGAAATTGCTAATGGAACATGAACCTACAATTTTATTTGTAGAGCATGATAGAGCATTTTGTGAAAATGTTGCAACAAAAACAATAAAATTGTAAAGGTAGAAAAGAAAAAGCATTACCACCTGTGCTTTCAATCATAAGCAAAACCGAGAAGGCTCAAAGCAAGTATGACAAAGAAACGGTTCAATACAAGCGATTCAACCCTATCATAAGTGCAATGTATATTTCCAAGGATTTTATAGAGAACGAAATCTCGAATCGAGCACAGTAAAACGTGCTTAAATCAGTGATAAAAGCCCTCGAGTATAGGTATAATACCCGGGGGCTTTTGTATCAAGAAGTATTATTAATTGTGTTACAAAGAACAATAATAAGAATGATTTTGTCAAGAATATGTGATGTGAAAAATAATCAGACGGACATCTGACTATTACTATTGCAAAAGCGTCCGGTATTAATGGAAATTGCAGATCAATATAAAAAATCCGTAGCTCAGCTTAGTCTGCCACATTTTGCATATTCATAAAAGAGTGTGTTATAATTGTTTCTAATATAAAGGAGGAGTACCAATGGCTAATAAAAATATAAGGAGGATTCTATGAAAAAATATGCAGTTATAGAAAAAGATAATTATATATATGTAAAAAATCGAGGAGGAATAGATATTGCCTATTCAAAGGAATCAGGGATATCAATACTAGAAGTTGATGGGTTTGCATTTAAAGATTTAAATAAAAATGGAGCTCTCGATCCTTATGAAGATTGGCGTTTACCAATAGAAGAGAGAATTGATGATTTGTCAAGTAAAATGAGTAAAGAAGAAATAGCAGGGTTAATGTTATATAGTGGGCATCAAGCAGTATCAACTAAAGATAGCATATTTGCTAAAATGTTTGGTGGAACTTATGATGGAAAATCACTAGAGGAGAGTGGAAAAGATATAAGTGATTTAACAGATCAACAAAAAAGTTTTTTAAAAGAAGACTATTTACGTCATATTCTTTTAACTGTTGTAGATGATGCTAAGACGGCTGCAACGTGGAATAACAATGTTCAAGCTTTTGTAGAGGGATTAGGACTTGGAATCCCTGCAAATAATAGCTCAGATCCACGTCATACACCAAGTGCTAATACAGAGTTTAATGCAGGAGCCGGTGGAGATATTTCTAAATGGCCAGAACCGCTAGGTTTAGCTGCTACCTTTGATCCTGAGTTAGTAAGACGATTTGGTCAAGTTGCATCGAAAGAATATAGGGCATTAGGAATTACAACTGCACTATCACCACAAGTTGATATTGCAACAGAACCTAGATGGATGCGTTTTAATGGTACATTTGGAGAAGATTTCATATTATCTAGAGATATGGCAGAGGCATATTGTGACGGGTTTCAAACAACGGAAGAAAAAAACGGATGGGGCAGGGGCAGTGTAAATGCTATGGTTAAGCATTGGCCAGGTGGAGGAAGTGGAGAAGCTGGACGTGATGCACATTATGGTTATGGAAAATATGCTGTTTATCCTGGGAATAATTTTGATGAACATTTAGTACCATTTACGGATGGTGCCTTTAAATTAAAAAATGGAACGAAAGAAGCATCAGCAGTAATGCCTTATTATACTATTTCTTATGATCAAGACCACAAATATAATGAAAATGTAGGAAATTCATATAACAAGCTTATTTGCAGATTTACTACGTAATAAATATAACTATGATGGTGTTGTATGTACCGATTGGATGATTACAAAAGATGCACCTACGATTGATTCGTTTTTAGTTGGTAAATGCTGGGGAGTAGAAACGATGGGGGAAGCGAAACGCCATTATAAAATATTGATGGCAGGAGTTGATCAGTTTGGTGGAAACAATGATATGCAACCAATCTTAGATGCTTATGATATGGGAGTGAAAGAGCATGGTGAAGAATTTATGCGGAATAGATTCGAAACATCTGCAAAAAGATTACTTAGAAATATTTTTAGAACAGGTTTGTTTGAAAATCCATATGTAGATCCGAAAGAGTCTGAGAATATAGTTGGTAATGAAGATTTTATGCAAGAAGGTTACAATGCACAAATTAAATCAATCGTTATGCTTAAGAATAAAAATAATATACTACCAATCAATCGTAATAAAAAAGTTTATATTCCAAAGCGTAGATTAAAGGAAGGCGTGGATTGGTTTGGAAATGTAATACCAGCAAGTGAAGTTTTCCCAGTAGAAAAGAAGATTGTTGAAAAATATTATACAGTAGTTGAAAAACCAGAAGATGCAGATTTTGCAATGGTGTTTATTGAATCACCGGATAGTGTTGGGT
>DPVV01000362.1 GCA_003526525.1 Lachnoclostridium phytofermentans
TAAATAATGCATTATACATATTGTTAATTATTGCAATTATTTATACTTACATTAAGAATAGTAACTTCCTTTCCGCACCATCCATTGTAAATATCATCAGCCTTTCCGCCGCAAATATACCAATTGCTTGCGGTATTGCTGGATGTATTGTACTGACAGGTACTGACCTTTCGGCAGGGCGTGTGGTTGGTCTTACCGCATGTATTTCAGCTTCCCTGTTACAAGCGGTAACTTATGCAACAAAAATGTTTCCAAACTTACCAGTGCTTCCTATACCACTAGTTATACTAATTGTTATGATTGTTGGTGGGCTTGTCGGTTGGGTTAACGGATTTTTTGTTGCTAAATTTAAGCTTCATCCATTCATTGTAACCTTGGCAACACAGCTAATCGTATATGGTCTCTTATTAATGTACATTATGATTAATGGTAACAATGGGCAGCCTTTATCTGGTTTGGACAAAAGTTTTACGGACTTCGTAAAAGGAAATTATATATCGATAGGAAGCGTTGCGATACCAAATTATGTATGGTTTGCTTGTGTTGTAGTTATCGTTATGTGGTTTATATGGAATAAGACCACATTTGGTAAGAATATGTTTGCAGTAGGATCAAATCCAGAAGCTGCAAATGTATCAGGTGTTAATGTCGTGAAGACTACGATACTAGTTCATACATTAGCAGGTGTTATGTATGGTATTACTGGATTTATTGAATCAGCACGTATCGGTTCCAATACCGCAAATACTGGTTTAAACTATGAGTGTGATGCGATTGCAGCTTGTGTTATCGGTGGTGTATCCTTCGTTGGCGGTACCGGTAAAATAAGTGGAGTTGTCATGGGTGTATTCTTATTACGAATCATCTTCGTGGCATTAAATTTCTTATCAATTAATATGAACATGCAATATGTCATTAAAGGTTTAATCATCTTAGTCGCATGTGCGATTGATATGAGAAAGTATTTGGTACGTAAATAAAGATGTAAGAATTGTTTGATAGATTTCTTGGTAGTAGAAGTATGTTAGATCCGTTTTAGATAGCAGATGATAAAAATAATAAAGTAATTAAGGCGTTAAATATATAAATTAATTAAAATCCTAAATATATAAATTAATTAAAACGCTAAATATATATAGTTATTAAATCGATTGAGCATTAATCAATATAGCTTTAAAATTTATTTAGTCTATAAAATCGAACAGCTTTAAATTCATTATAGTTAAAAAAGGATATTTAAAACTGTAATTATATCAAGATATCGGTAACAACCTCTTTCACCTAGCAACAGGATACTTATCTATGATGAGCATCCTGTTGCGCAATTTAAAAGGGAGAAAAGTAAGAATATGGAAAAACATAAAGAAGATGGACATCAAGAAGAAAATTATCAAGAAGAAAATCAAATTCCTGAAGCAGTTACGCCAGAAGTGGCACGCAAAAAATGGTTTGGAAGAGGAATCTATGGTAGCAAGGATGTACCAATCCGTCTATTAGATGGCCTGATTGCGACATTTATCATAGCAATTGTTGCTATGGTTTTTTACTTTACTATGAATGGTGGGTATACGGTTACGTTTCATACTTTTGGCGGAAGTGAAGTAGCTTCACAGAAACATCGTTATGGCGAATTGGCAGCAGAGCCTTATGTTCCAATTAAACCGGGCTATCAGTTTGAGTACTGGTATCAAGAGGAAGAACCCAATATGATATGGAACTTTTCTGTGAATAAGATTGGTGGCGACTTAACACTTTATGCACATTGGGTACCAGCAAAGATCCTAGTAAAGTTTGATTTGAATGGCGGTACAACTACAGAAGGTATGGAGGTACTGGAACCAAAGGAAGTAGTGTTTAATGAAACTTATGGTGAATTACCAACTCCAGTCAAAGAAAGAGCAACCTTTTCAGGCTGGGAGTATAGTGGAGCCATAATTACAGCGGATTCTACTGTCTGGATGACAGGAGAGCATGTACTAAAGGCGGTATGGAATGAATAAGAAGTGTGAAATAAAAGCATTTCACACTTCATCTGAAATGATTACTTAAGATAAATTCTTCTTTCTATACTTCGTTGGAGAGCAGCCTTTTATTTTGGCAAATACTTTGGAATAATAGTTAGAATCGTTAAATCCAACAAAGTTTGCTATCTCAATAATAGAATACTGAGGATCAGCTAGATAATTTAAGCTTTTCTCAACTCTGTATTGTAAGATAAATTCAAATAAAGAAACTTTCATGTATCGTTTAAAAAGTCTACAACATTCACTTTTACATAGATGGATGTGTTCCGAAATATCTTCCAGGGTTAATTTCATAGTGTAATTATTATCCACATAAGAAAGTATACTGCGAATCCTATCATAATTCCGTTTATCATAAGCTGTCATTGTAGGAGCTGAGTTATTATGTAAACATAATATTTTCCAAAACTGCTGAAGTCTCATTAGGATGTCTAATTCATAAGAGGCTTCCTTGTTCTGTCCAATCGCAATAATTTCCTTTAGGATCGCAATAATATCGTTATTCCATTCTTTTGAAAAATCAAAATGAATTGCTGGTAATGAAAAGTTTTGAATGATAGGTTCTACGTACTTACGATAAACTATGCTATTCTCATATCCATAGATTAGTTTTGGATCAAACGTGATGGAGATATACTCGCAATCTCTATTTTCAAATTTAGTACCTGTGTGGAAGGAACTTACATTACCAAACAAAGCTTCTCCCTCATGAAGATGATAAGGATGATCATTCACCGTATAAATCATCTCGCCTTTTACTATTAATGTGAGCTCGATTTCAGGATGCCAATGCCATAAAAAGGATCCTGACTCATACTTTGATAATCGTTCATAGCTAATCAAAAATGGAAAATGATCATTGCCATGTTCTTTCATTTCTCTATGAAATTTGTTCGTAATAATCTGCATAAGAACCCTTCCTTTGTTATTCCAACAATCAATATATTACTGATTACGCAAAATATAATAGCATATACTTAGGTAAATCTCAATATATTACTTTTTTATCGTATTTTCTTTAAGGATTTTTCATTTAAAAATATTATAATGATTTCAAGGTAATAAATAAAATAGTTATCCGTAAGCAAACCTCGAAATGAAGTGGTAAATTGGCGCAAAATAAGGTAAGATAAAATTATAAATCTACGACGTTTTGTATAATAAGCGTCAGAGCGACAATTTAAAACTTGAAAGGTGGCAAAGGGTGTGTTACTCAAATTGAAACGAATTATGGAAATAGTTATATGTTCTGCTGTTGGTGTCTACTTAGGAAGAATTATTTGGATTTGGATAGATTACCGAAATAATCCGGGCATATATGCCTTATATTCAGCACCATGGTACACACAAATTATTATTAGTTCAGTTATATCAGGTTTGATTATATTTATTGAATTGATTTTATATCTATTTATTCGTTATAAAATTAAAAAAGATAAAAACTTAAGTAAAGGAGATTTTGAGTATGAGACTTCCTAGTTTAGAAATACTGAATAAAGTCTATGGAGAGAGCGAGGCTAGCTTAAAGCGTTACGAAGATTTATTACAACAGTTTAAGGAACATTTTAATAGCGAACAGATGGAATTCTTCTCCGCTCCAGGAAGAACAGAGATCGTAGGTAATCATACAGATCATAACGGTGGGAAAATTTTAGCTGCAAGTATTACATTGGATACTATTGGTGCCGCCTATCCAAATAATTCAAATATCATCTCAATTTTTAGTGAAGGTTATGAAAATGAGATTCGATTGGATTTAACGAAGATAGATGAAGTTCCTATCAATCAAGGTACACTTTCCTTGATTGCAGGTATGATGAAAGCAACAACAAATGCAGGTTTTAAGGCTGCAGGTTTTAACGCATACATATCGACCAGTGTAATTAGTGCCGCTGGAGTAAGTTCATCAGCTTCCTTTGAGATGTTGATTTGCTCTATTATAAACTACTTCTTTAATGACAGTAAAATGAGCTATATTGACTATGCAAAGATTGGTCAATACGCAGAAAACAAGTATTGGAGCAAAGCATCTGGCTTAATGGATCAAATGGCATGTGCAGTTGGCGGAACGATATCCTTAGATTTTTCAAATGATGTGAAGTATGAGAAAGTGGACTTCTCATTTTCAAAGATAGGATATGACTTAATCATTGTAAATACAGGAAAAGGTCATGCAGATCTAAGCCATGAATATTCTGAGATTCCTATGGAAATGAAAGCAGTAGCTAATAAGCTAGGTGGTACTCTGCTTTGTGATAGCAACTTACAAAACTTTTTGGAGCATTTTACAGAGTTAGAAGAAAGCCTTGAAAATGACAGAGCATTACTTCGTTCCATGCATTTTTATGAAGAGAACCGTAGAGTAGAGGAAGCGATACAAGCGGTAGCAGATCATAACGAGAAGCATCTCTTAAAGATTATTGAGGAATCTGGTAACTCTTCATGGAAGTGGCTGCAAAATTGCTATGTTGCAACAGATAACAAAGATCAAAAAATCAATTTAGCACTTGCCTTAACAGAAATTTTCATAAAGAAAATAGGAGATGGCAGTTGCCGTATTCATGGTGGTGGATTTGCAGGTGTTATTATGAGCATTATTCCAAAAGCAGAAACTTCTAATTATATAGAATATATGTCTAAGTTCATTGATGAGAAAAGTATTTATCCAATGAATATCAGGGAATATGGAGCTATCCATTTAGGATAAATATGAACTTGCTATATAATAAATATATCAAATATAGATATATCAAATATAAATAAATCAAATATAAATATATTAGAGGGTAAAAGTGCTTGCTGCTTTCACCCTCTTGATTAATTCACTAGCAGTGGTAGACTGTCATCTCGTCAATGGCTGCGTAGCCGTCTATCTTGTCATTGACGAAGGCGGCTTGTTCTGCTATCCCCGGTTCGGAAGTGCGACGTAATATGTATCATTTACTGATTGTTCGTATATTTCCACCAAGTTTCATTTTGGATAGGGTAAAAACCGATACTATAATAAAACTGCTGTGATGAAAGTACAAGTGCATATTTTGCACCGAGTTTACCACAGCGTCTTACACCCTCAAGCACCGCTGCTTTTCCTAATCCCATTTTACGATATTCTGGTAAAGTGAAAACGGGTTCCACATACGCATATTCGCTACCAGGTATACACCACATTCCACAATGTGAAGCATAATCACCATTAGGGGATACAACCATTATCCGCAAGCTTCTATCAAAATATGGAGCATCAAAACCTTCTCTTTTTTTCATGCTTTGAATTTCAATCTCATTGCGTTCACGCTGATTATCAAACCCTTTCCATATTGCTGCATAGTACTTATCAACATCGAATTCTTCATCGTCAAAACTGATAATTCTATATCCATCAGGTAAAGTAAAATTAATATTTGCTGTATCAATTCGTGCAACAGAGGTCTTTTCATTTGTAGCACAAAACCCTTTATTTAGAGCGGACTGCTGATATCCTAAATCGCCGTCTGGTAAAGATATTTTAATTTTTCCATTGTTGCTAAGGTTATTCACAGCATAATCAATTAAGTGATGTTTCAAGTTCTCATACTTTTCGTCAAGACAAAAATAAGCTTCACCTATATTGCTCTCCTATGTTATCAATCCGACGATATTATCATTATCTTCAAATACTCCGATTTTTGATAAGTTGATCATACTCATATATGGTCCAAACTGCCATACCCATCTCGCCCACAAATAATGAGGCGTAATTACCTTATTTTGATTTATGCGTATTAAAAAATCACACACATTTCTAAAATCAACAGAATATCCTGCTTCGTCATTATAATTTCTTATTCTTATAGCCATAATCAATCTCCATTCAAATAAATAAAACTGCATTATTGTATATATGATTTAATGTAGCATATTTTTAACTGATTTTCCACTTAATTCCGGTGGTGCTAATAGATGATCATTTTACATAAAATTAAAAGTGTTTGGGAGATTTCTCAAACAGAATTTTTTCGGAAGTGGGGTCACACCAAATAAACATCATATTTGTTTGCCATAAAGATAATCCGATTTTTTTGTTCCTTGGTATAAGACACGCCTAAAGGATTGTGAATGCGAGGCATAAGGTAGAAAAACTTTATATCTCCGGTACGGAAAAGTTCTTGTATCAAATGTTTATCCATAATACAATGTAATTAGCAGAGCAGGATGGGTTGCTGTTTCACAGCAAGATAGATACTGTCTGCAATTTTAGAAAAAAGGATGACTATTATGAAAAATTCTACAAAAGCCTATTTAGCTATTACACTTCAATCACTAATTATAGGTTTTTCGTTCTTTGTCGTTAAGGTTGCTTTGAACAGTACAGATACCATAGGATTATTGGCACATAGATTTACAGTGACCGCCATATCCGTTTTGTTATATAAGTTTTTTAAACCAAGCAGTATAAGTGTTAGTTTTTCAGATTGGAAGAAGGTAGCTCCCTTTAGCCTTGCTTATCCAGTTGTTTTCTTTTTGTTCCAAACTCTTGGTCTGACAATGATATCTTCTTCGGAAGCGGGGATTGTATATGCAATTTCTCCTATTTTGACATTCATTGTTGCAAGAATTGTGTTAAAAGAACGTGCCAATAGGCCGCAAACTGTTTTCATGATTTTATCTGTGTTAGGTGTTATTTTTATCAACACAATGAAGGGATTTAACATAGGAAATTACAGTTATCTTGGATTCCTATTTATTTTAATGTCTGTTGTGTCATTTTCGATTTACAATGTATTTATTAAAAAGCTATCTAAAAGCTATTCTGCAATGACGATTGTATATGTTGTAAGTATTTGTGGTTGTGTTATTTTCAATTTAGTTTCAGTCATTCAACATTTGGTGACGGGCAGCCTTGAAACATATTTTAAACCATTTACAAATATATCTTTTGTTTTGTCAATCTTATATCTGGGTGTTATTGCTTCTTTCATCTCTAGTATTCTTTCCACGTATGCGCTGGGAAAATTAGAAGCAACAACGGTAGGTTTGTTTAATAATGTATCAACGGTTGTTAGCATTTTGGTTGGAATTGTGTGTTTACACGAGCAATTATACTATTATCATTATATAGGAATTATTGCGATTTTGGTTGG
>DPVV01000193.1 GCA_003526525.1 Lachnoclostridium phytofermentans
GAAAGATTTATCTTTCACTCTTAATAACATGTTTGCTTCGTAGGCCTTTTACGCTTCTCCAAGGTAAGCTTTTTTAACAGAGTCATTATTCATCATCTCATTCGCATCTCCAGATAGAACAATTTTACCAGTTTCCAGTACATAAGCTCTATTTGCAATAGAAAGAGCTTTTTTCGCATTCTGTTCTACCAATAACACCGTAGTTCCGTTCTTACTTATCTCTTGTATGATACGAAATATTTCTGAAACAAATAAAGGGGACAATCCCATGGAAGGTTCATCTAATAACATAATCTTTGGCTTTGACATGAGTGCACGCCCCATAGCAAGCATCTGTTGCTCCCCTCCGGATAAGGTTCCCGCAATTTGCTTTTTACGCTCTGCAAGCCTTGGAAAACGCTTATAAACTTCTGTCAATGTCTGCGTGATCTCTGCATTATCTTTTCTGCTATAAGCACCCATCATAAGATTTTCAAATACTGTAAGCTCCGCAAAAATTCTACGTCCTTCCGGTACATGTGCCATACCAAGCGAAACAATCTTATGCGCTGGTGTTTTTAATAAATTGTGTCCTTCAAAATCGATACTGCCATGTTTGGGAGCTACTAGACCAGTAATCGTATGTAGGATTGTGGTCTTACCAGCTCCGTTGGCACCAATCAAAGCAATAACTTCTCCTTCATTTACCGTGAAGGAGATACCCTTGATTGCCCCAATTACTCCATAATATACATCTAAATCTTTTATTGTTAACATCGCCATATTAGCACCTATTCCTTTCTATCATTCGCCAAGATATGCAG
Source organism: Lachnoclostridium phytofermentans (assembly GCA_003526525.1). GTDB lineage: Bacteria > Bacillota > Clostridia > Lachnospirales > Lachnospiraceae > Lachnoclostridium. The sequence goes on from DPVV01000193.1 coordinate 804, forward strand.
TAATAACTTCAGGGTTATTTAAAACCTCAGACGGTGTTCCCTTTGCTAATTCCATACCGAAGTTTAGTACCAGTATCTCCTCACAGATTCCTGTAACAAGTTTCATATCGTGCTCAATTAAAAGGATAGTTATTTTATAACGGTCTCTTACTAAACGAATTGTTTGCATCAGCTCTTCTGTTTCATTCGGATTCATGCCTGCTGCTGGTTCATCAAGAAGCAGTAGCTTAGGATTTGTAGCTAGGGCTCTCGCAATTTCTAGTTTACGCTGTTTACCATAAGGAAGATTAGAAGCTAAGACATCCGCTTGCTTATCAAGGTCAAATACCTCAAGGATCTCAAGTGCCATCTTATCCATTTCCTTTTCTTTTTTCCAATAGGAAGGAAGCTTAAACAAGGCCTCGAATAAGGAGTAGTGAACCTGATTGTGTAAGGCCACCTTTACATTATCAAGCACTGTCATCTTTTTAAACAATCGTATATTTTGAAATGTTCTTGCGATTCCGGCTTGATTAATTTGAGCTGGTTTCTTTCCATTTAATCTTATACCTTCTAACATAATACTACCATCTGTTGGCTGATATACTCCAGTTAATAAATTAAATAATGTTGTTTTACCAGCACCATTTGGTCCGATTAACCCATATAGTTGACCTTCCTTGATAGAAAAATTTACTTGATCTACCGCTCTTAAGCCACCAAAGGAGATACCTAAATTCTTTACTTCTAATAATGCCATCTTAGTGCTCTCCTTTCTGTAATTTTTTTGCTTTTATTTTCTCAAACGGTACTATTTTTCTAATGATACCCTTTAGCTTTTCTTTCATTTCTCCAGAATTAAGAATCATAATAAGGATCAATGCAAGCGCATACGTAAGCATACGGTAATCACCAAACTCACGGAATTTTTCCGGAAGGTAGGTTAAAAGAATCGTTGCAACGATAGTGCCCGGAATATTTCCCATACCACCAAGTACAACAAATATTAGAATATCAATGGATTTATTATAATCAAAATTATTAGGTCGTAATACGGTGTAGGTATGCGCATATAATGCACCGGCAATTCCAGCAAAAAAAGCTGCAATTGTAAAAGCCAGAATCTTAAACTTTGTAACTGGAATTCCCATCGCCTCAGCTGCTACATAATTCTCACGAACCGATAGAATTGCTCTACCATGTCTTGATTTCTTTAAGTTAACTGCTGCCAGTATTGTAAGGATACCAAAGATATATATCCATGTATAATTCGCATAATCCGGAATCTTTGATAATCCCATAGCACCACCAGTAATTGACATGGTATTGATGATAGAGCGAATAATTTCTGTAAATGCCAGAGTAACAATTGCAAGATAATCACCACGTAAGCGAAGTACTGGTATCCCAGTAATCACCCCAAATAATGCAGCCATAATACCACCGATGAAAAGTGCTATAATAAAGGATAAAAATCCTGGAAGTCCTACCGCCTGCGTAGTAAAGATTGCACTGGAATAAGCTCCTATGGCCATAAATCCAGCATGACCAAGTGACAATTCTCCTAATAAGCCTACCGTTATACTTAAGGATACCGCTAGAATAATGTTAATTCCAATTCTAGGTATTAGAGAGGTCATTTGACGACTTAATATATTTCCCTCCATCATGTAATAAACAGCGATATAACCAAGGATAATCGCAACAAAGGCGATCACCGCATTCATCAGATTCCTTCTATTCTTATTCTTCTCCATACCGTTCACCTACACCTTCTCAATTCTATTCTTGCCAAGTAACCCAGATGGTTTTATAAGTAAGACAAGTACAAGAATACCAAATACGATAGCATCTGCAAGTTCTGTTGAGATATATGCTTTACTTAAGCTTTCAATCACTCCTAATAAAAGTCCACCAAGCATAGCTCCTGGAATACTACCAATACCTCCAAATACTGCCGCAACGAACGCTTTAATACCCGGCAAGGTTCCAAGCGTTGGTCTTAAGGATGGGTACTGACTAATAAAAAGGATACCAGCGATCGCTGCAAGCATGGACCCGATCGCAAACGTAATCGATATGGTTCGATTCACGTTAATTCCCATAAGCTGAGCGGCCTGTTTATCTTCCGATACTGCTCTCATTGCACTACCGATCTTCGTATACTTGACAAATAGTGTTAATAAGATCATGCATACTGTAGTGACTATAAAGGTTACTATCGTAATACCAGAGATGGTTATTTTTCCGATATGTAAAGCAGGTACCTCAATAAAAGTAGAAAAAGGAATTGGGGTCGCTTTAAATATCAAAAGAGCTACACTTTGTAATAAGTAACTAACACCGATAGCAGTAATTAAAACCGCTAAGGATGGAGCCTTACGTAGTGGTTTGTATGCCACTTTTTCAATGGTAATACCAAGTATGGTACATACTAACATGGTAAATATAACCGCTACTACTGGAGGCAGGCTAAGTTTTTCTATAAATATATATAAAGAATATGCTCCCACCATGATAATGTCACCGTGAGCGAAATTAATCATCTTTGCAATACCATATACCATGGTATAGCCGATTGCTATTAAAGCAAATATACTACCGGATCTTAGTCCATTAATCAATTGTTCCACAAACTCCATACTTTCACCTCATCTAAAAGCAAAACATTTCCGAAACAGCACCGTTTACTGATTCGGAAATGTAATTCTGCCACATTGCTACATCAAGTCGTTTGACCTACAATTACTGTCTTGAAGTGTAATTTCCATCCTTTATTTCGATGTATTTTGCACCTTTATTTGGCTCACCATCTGCGGTAAAGGATACACTACCTGTAAGACCATCTACTGTAATTTGCGTCATTGCTAAAATCATATCTTTGCTTTCTACAGAAGAAGCCTTTTCCATAGCTGCTTTTATTACATATACAGTATCATAGCCATCTGCTGCAAACTGATCTGGTACAGCACCGTATTTTGTCTGATAAGCCTCTACAAATTTCTTAATAGCAGGAGCTTCATCACTCGCAAAGAATGGGCTTAAGAAGATTGCACCTTCAAGAACAGCTGGGTCCTTAACTTGAGATAACACACCATCCCAACCATCGCTTCCAAGGAATGGGAGGTTCATACCAAGATCACTTGCCTGCTGTGTAATGTATGCTGCATCATTATAATAAGCAGGTACAAAGATTACTTCCGCATCCGTTGCTTTAATCTTTGTTAATTGAGTATTAAAATCAATCGCACCCTTTGTAAAGGCTTCGGCGGCAACAATAGTACCACCATTTACAGCTACCTGCTCGGAAAATGCATTCATAACACCGGTACTGTATTCATCCGAGCTGTTATAAATAATAGCAATTTTTTCGTAGCCTAATTCCCTTGCAAGATTTGCAAGGGTTACTCCCTGCATTGGATCTGTAAAACATAAGCGGAATGCATTCTCATATTCCGTACATTCCGCTGCAGATCCAGAAGGGGTTAACTGAAGAATTCCTGCTTCAAAAGTATCCTTCGTAATTGCAAGACAAGAGCCAGAAGTTACGGCACCAAGGATTGCTTGTGCTCCCCAATCCATTACTGTATTAAACGCGGTAACTGCGACATCAGGAGTTGCTTGATCATCTGCGAAATTCATCTCTAACATATAGTTCTTATCGCCAACAGTTACTCCACCTGCATCGTTAATTTCTTTGATTGCTATCGTAGCACCATTCTTAACCGAGTTTCCATAAGATGCTGCATCTCCGGTCAATGGCCCAATACCACCGATTTTAAAAGTAGCTGCTCCACTACCATTTTCATTTCCTGTTGTAGATCCACCATCCTTGGTACCGCAACCAACCAAAGATGCCGCCATAGCTGCCACAAGACCTAAGCTTGCTAACTTTTTAAGACTTTTCTTCATAATTTTATCCCCTTTTCTTTTCATGTCGTTACAAATCCTCATCCCAATAGAAATTGCAGAATGTTTCTTTTAAGAAATTATTTCACTTAAAAGATACTATTTTTATTTCTCCTCTGTACCACTTTAATACTTATAAACGTCAATATGTTAAAGCGTCATGGTTGAAAAAGAAGACGCCGTAAGACGCCTTTTTATGTCACTATAATACTCTTGAGCTAATTGTTTGTCAAGTCCCCACCGCATTTATCACAATATTCCAATCCTTCTAACGTAATTCCTCCACAGTCCGGACAAATAATTTTTTCCGGCATAATCTCCATCTCAATGATCTCATACTCACAGTCCTTTGTATTTCCCTGAGAAACGGAAGGGTTGTTATTCACAGTCGTTACCTTTGGTACGGTTACGGTTTTTGTCTCCTCAGGCGCTGTATTCTTACGTTCTAACTCAGCGATGTCTACCTTTTTCTTTGGGAATACACGAAGCAGCTTATTCATTAACGTCATATACTCGCATCCTTTTCTTTCATCTAGCACAATTATAGTATGGATGTGACTTCTTCGCAAGTAAATTATACCGTGAGACGCAAGCTTTCAAATGCGCCATAAATATCAAGAATTCCATAACCAAATTGTTTGTTTGGGTACTCCGTACCTATTCTTTTTGCTCCCCTTATCATTAGAGTTTTAATATTCGTCGTATTAAAATTAAAGCTGTTTTCTCTAACGATAGCCCACTCCAATAAAAGTGCCGCTGCACCTGCTGTATGAGCTGCTGCAATACTTGTTCCACTCTTAATAGAAAAGGTATTCCCAGGTGCAGGGCCATAGATATTCACTCCTGGTGCTGCAATATCAGGTTTCACATTCCCTCTTCTTGTATAACCACGCCCAGAATTAATATAGATACTGTTATTAACATGATTGCATGCCGCTACCGTAATAGGTCTCATAGTATTCCCAGGATCCGTGATTGTAATATCAGGGTTTGGTTGTATAAAATATGTATTGGAAGTCAAAAATTTCTTGATTGGTAACCAAAGATCAAATTCATTATTAAAAGACTGTTCCCGAAAAACCCGGATTTTCCATATCCCTGGCGTTGGGCTTTCGAATCGAATAATAACTGATTCGTCACCGGTTCGTCGTTCTATTACTCGATAATCAACATAAATAACCGTAGGCTCAAATAGAAAGGAAATCACCCGATTGTTATTAACCCTTGGTGGAATCCTATTGATATACTCTCCGCTCGGTGAAATAAAACCAATAGAGTAAATGCTAGGTGCCCTGACCCAAAATTCTAATGTAAAACCTTTTTCTCCCTCTCCTACGTTAATTTCCGCATCTACATAATCCTCTGTTTGAGGGACAATCCCACGGTAATGTCCTCCACTATTTCCCTCGTTACCAGTCGGGAGTACAACACAGAAACCAGTATTGTCGGATAAATTCTCCAAATACTCATCCCAGATCCCGCTGCCATCATGTCCTCCGGAATTTGTTCCAACCCCAATACAAATAACAAGTGGCTTTTTAAGCTCAATTGCTAAATCAAGCAGATACTTTGTACCCATTACAAGATCTGTTTCTTGAAAGCACTCCACATCATCACGGATATAGTAAAAATCCCTTAAATATTTTTTTGCTTGTTTTAACTTTACCATTACAATATCCGCCAGAGGAGCTGCTCCGGTAAAGTCATTTTTAATATCAATATTACCAGCTGCTATCCCTGCTATGAATGTACCATGACCATTCGTATCGGTAGAAGGTACAACAGATAACGGATCATCACTTTTTAGTGCCTCATTTATTTGTTCCCTCGTATACTCGGTCCCATAATAATATCCCTTTGGTGGTGTTCCCGTTTGTATGGTCTGGTCCCATATACGTACCACGCGTGAGGTGTTATCTGCATTCTTAAAAATCTCATGTTGATAATCAATTCCTGTGTCAATAAACCCAACGATAACATCCCTTCCCAATAAATTCAGAAATGGCTGTCTACGAACATTATGAACACCTATATACTCCATATTAGTTTCGTCCATCAACCCATAACACTTAGGAAAAGAACTGTAATAAAAATTGTACTTTTGTATATCTGAAAAATCAGCAATTGGCTGATGGACTATTGTATATCTTGGATTCACAACTTGTATACAGTCAGCTCCATAAAATGTCATCATTTCAGCTATTGATCCACGTACCAGAGCAAAGGAATCTATCACATTCTCAGAGAGAATGGCTTCTTTACATTGGGAATTAAAATCAGAATCACCATTCATTCTATCACCACATAGTTTCATTTCTATAATCTATGCGCTGTAGCCTAGCCGTAATCATATTTCTATTTTTTTACATGAATATAATTATTTACTTACTAATTACCCAAAAAGGCCCATTTTCAGCTGCCCAAGCTTTTGCCTCATTCACTATAAGGGATGCCTCAAAGGACTCGTTCGTTAATTCTTTACTATTCGGGTCTGCGACCAAAATCTTTCCGTCCTCTGTAATGCCTCGAAGAACAATGAAGTGCCCACTTTTTGTAAAAGTTCCCTTTCCCATTAAAGCAATAATCAAATTGCCAGAAGATAACGCACTCTTTATTTTATCAGCTGCATCCGGTGTATTTTCAACCCCTTCTACCTTAAGTCCAAAGGCTTTTGCTGCATCCGGAATTAATCCATGAATCGAACCACTACCAGAATACCAATAACCGCGATCATAGGCCCATTTACACATTTGCTCAGGATCAATGTTAACGTTAGTAAAGGCTGATATTACCATTGCAAGCGAAGTAGGTCCACAACCATATTCTGCTATGGTATCGGAACCACCATAAAACTTTTGCCCCCACCTTGGGTCTGTTTGCATATAATAAGTTAAGTCGACTGCCCCGCTACTACTCAAAGACTCTCCTGTTTGTGCTTCGGACAAGTTCGCTATAAATGCCTCTTGACTTAATTTATTAGAAGCAGAATTCTCATTCCCTCCCTTGGAATCTTCAGAACTCGAGGAATTTCCTCCCGCATCTCCTTCTGGTATACCAGCATTGTCTAATGCCCCTTCCTTATTACCATTGTTTTGGTTAGCGTCACTAGAAGGATCACCGTTATTTTGATTTCGGTTTCCTGAACTGTCTATCGCATCATCTTTGTTTGAGCCTGATTGATCATCCTTCTTAGAATTTGATTGATCATCCTTGTTAGAATTTGATTGATTGTCCCCATTTTGTGATGCCTCATCCTCTTTTCCTGAGGAAGTATTCTGGCCCTCTGTCTCTGGTACCTCTGTTATCTCAGGGGTAGCTTCCGGAGTGATTGTTATCCCATTTTCCTTGTTTGGTTTCGTTCCTGCCTCAACACTTCCGTTTCTTGTAATCTTTATTCCTGCATATAATCCAATGAGAATTATTAAACACAAAAGCTCAACCGCTATTATGCGGTTAAGCTTTGCTCCCTTACTAATCTTCTTCACTTTCATCACTGGCCCCTTCTCCTAGAGTCTTATCCTTTTTGCGTTAGCATAGGTGTCCTAACACTACCACGCATTTCTATCATTGGAGCTCCCTTTTTCTCAATATAATCTCTAGATCGGAAGAGCG
>DPVV01000588.1 GCA_003526525.1 Lachnoclostridium phytofermentans
TCGTTTGAAAACCAACGTTTCTTTGTCTAGAACAAAAAGAATCAGTTATTCTGCTACTTAAAAAAATAAAAACTTTTTAAGTTAGGAGCCCTGAGGTCTTTAGCACCCTGAACCACTTCAAAAGCAACTTCCTGTCCTTCTTCTAAAGACTTGAAGCCGTCCATGTTAAGTCCTGAGTAATGTACGAATACATCGTTACCCTGCTCATCAGAGATAAAACCAAAACCTTTTTGATTGTTAAACCACTTTACAGTACCTTTGTTCATGAGATAATCCTCCAAAAAAAAATATAATATTGCTACAATCAATCTGCCTATTGGCTAGATGCAACATCATTATAATACCATTGATTTCTAATATTGTCAAACAAAAATTTGTTAACTGCTAAATTATGACACATTTCTACACATTTTATCTAGTAACTTTTACATTTTCACAATGAAAAAAATTCCAAGTATAATTTGCAATATTAAGAAAGTAGGAATCAATATCTGAAAACTTCTATGCTTCGTTTTGTGGCGAAATACCTTCATGCCAAGAAGGGAGCCTAAGCTCCCCCCAATGAATGCAATGAAGAACAGCGTTCTTTCTTTAATTCTCCACTCTCTAGCTTTGGCTCTCTTTTTATCAATTCCCATACTGCTAAATCCTAACAGATTAACAATCAAAAGATAGCATAACAATATATACAATATTTTAGCGTCAGAATGCGACATGCTAAAAATTGTAGAATCTAAGATCTTCATTATTCTTCAGTAGCTTTCTTTGCAAGTGCAATAGAAAGTTCCTCTAACTGTTTGTCATCTACAACATTTGGTGCATCTGTTAATAAACAGGAAGCATCCTTAACTTTAGGGAACGCGATTACATCACGGATGGAATCCTCTTTTGCCATCAGCATGACAAGACGATCTAAACCGTAAGCTAAACCTGCGTGTGGTGGAACACCATATTTGAATGCATTTAATAAAAATCCGAAACGCTCATAAGCCTCTTCCTTCGTAAATCCAAGAACTTCAAACATCTTTTCCTGTACATTATTCTGGAAGATACGGACACTACCGCCGCCTACTTCTGTACCATTCAATACGATATCGTATGCTTTCGCACGTACTTTACCTGGGTCAGTTTCAAGAAGTGAAAGGTCTTCATCCATAGGCATTGTAAATGGATGATGCATCGCTGTATATCTTCCTTCTTCTTCTGAGTACTCAAGTAATGGGAACTCCGTTACCCATAAGAAGTTATAAGTATTCTTATCTAAAATTTCTAGATTTCTAGCGATTTCAAGACGAAGATTACCAAGAACATCGAATACCACTTTATCTTTGTCTGCTGCAAAGAACAAAAGGTCTCCTGGCTTTCCTTCCATTGCCTCTACCAATGCAGATAATTCTTCCTCTGTCATGAATTTAGAGAAGGAAGACTTATAAGTTCCATCTGCATTAATACTTAAGTAAGCTAATCCTTTGGCTCCATAACCTTTTGCAAATTCAATTAAAGCGTCTATCTTCTTACGTGGCATTTCACCCTGTCCATTTGCATTGATACCACGAACAGAACCACCATTTTGTAGAGCACCAGTAAATACTGCAAATCCACAGTCCTTTACAAGTTCTGATACGTTCTTTAATTCCATGCCAAATCTGGTATCTGGTTTATCAGAACCGTAACGGTCCATTGCTTCTCTCCATGTCATTCTTTGAATTGGAAGAGAAACATCGATACCAATTGATTCTTTAAACATCTTCTGTAATAAACGCTCATTGACAGAGATTACATCATCTACATCAACAAAGCTAAGTTCCATATCGATCTGAGTAAATTCTGGCTGTCTATCAGCACGAAGGTCCTCATCACGGAAGCACTTAACAATTTGGAAATAACGGTCATAACCACTCACCATCAATAACTGCTTAAAAATCTGTGGTGACTGTGGAAGCGCGTAAAAATTACCTGGATGCACACGGCTTGGTACAAGATAGTCTCTCGCACCTTCAGGTGTAGATTTAGTTAACATTGGAGTCTCTATCTCAAGAAATCCTTCGTCTGATAAGAACTGTCTTGTTAAGGTAGCTACTTTACTACGAAGCATTAAGTTACGTACTAAGTCTGGTCTTCTTAAATCAAGATAACGATATTTTAAACGTAATTCTTCTTTTGTCTTTGAATCTTCTTCAATTGGAAATGGAGGTGTTTCAGATTCTGATAAGATACGTAACTCTGTCGCTCTAACTTCAATGGTACCTGTTAACAGATTTTCATTCACTGCACCAGAACGAGTTTCTACCTTACCAACAACTGCTACAACAAATTCACTACGTAGCTTGCAGGCTTTCTCAAATCCTTCTGCTCCGATATCACCCTCTTCAAAGATAATTTGTAATAAACCAGAACGGTCTCTTAAATCTACAAAGATTATGCCGCCCTTATTTCTGCTCTTTTGTACCCAGCCCATTACTGTTACTATTTCACCAACATTACTGTTGCTAAGCTCTGTACAACGATGAGTTCTGTGTAATCCCTTCATTGACTCTGCCATGTCAAATCCTCCTATTTCCAATCTTATTCTTATCAAATTATTATTTCTCTACACTTTCAAACATACCATGTGAAATCTTCTCACACTTGAAAACATGCCTATTTAGTAGTAGGCACTTTACATAGAGTTAATCTATGGTTTCATCCAAGAATTAATTTGCAAGAAATTATAGTGGTACTTTATAGCACTATAATTTCTTATGCATTCTTAAGGATAAAATCTGCAATATTCTCTAGTGGAAGCTCCGTTTGTTCTCCGGTTTCCATATTCTTTACGTTGGCTTTTCCATTCGCTAGCTCATCTGCTCCTAGAATTACCGTATTTTTTGCCCCAATCTTATTTGCATATTTCATCTGTGCTTTTACGGAACGATCCATGTAATCTGTTTCTGTAATGATTCCTTCACTACGAAGTTTGGTCACAAGCTGGTAAGCAGCTGCTTTTGCTTCTGCTCCAAGAATACCAACATAAAGTTCTATCGCTGGTTGTGGTGGTAACGAAACTTCTTCTTTTTCAAGAAAATATAAAATACGTTCGATTCCCATACCAAATCCAACACTTGGAATGTCCTGTTTTTCATCAATTTCATGAACTAATCCGTCATAGCGACCACCGCCACATAAGGTAAATCCATCTTCATTCACAAATTCAAATACCGTCTTTGTATAATAATCTAGTCCTCTTACGATACCAGTATCAATTTCAAATGGAATATTTAATGTATGAAGGAGACTCTGTAATTCTTCAAAGTGATTTTTACACTCTTCATCTAAATATTCAATTGTTCTAGGTGCATCCTTTACAATTTCTTTGCAAGCAGCTTCCTTACAATCAATTACACGAAGCGGATTCTTTTGCATACGCTCTTTACATGTTGGACATAAATGATCTTCGTGCTTTCTTAAGTAAGTTAAAAGTGCTTCATTATAGGTAGCTCTGCAGTTTTTACAACCGATGCTGTTGATATGAAGCTTTGCTTTCTTTAATCCGATTTCCTTTAGAAAGGTTGTGATTAAAGTAATTAATTCAACTTCTGCCAAAGGACTTTTGGAACCAACAAATTCAACACCAAACTGATGATGCTGACGTAATCTACCACTTTGTGGTTGTTCATAACGAAATGCTGGCGTTACATAAAAAAGTTTCGTTGGCCCACTTTCCGCATATAAGTTATTCTCTAAGTAAGCACGAATAGCACCAGCAGTTCCCTCTGGTTTTAGTGTTATGCTACGGTCTTTCTTATCTAGAAATGTGTACATCTCTTTTTGAACGACATCTGTTGTTTCTCCCACTCCACGTTGAAAAAGAATTGTATGCTCAAATACCGGAGTAATAATTTCTTTTATATTATAAGCTTTGCATAGCTTTCTTGCCAACTCTTCAATTAACGTTCTTTTATACATATTGTCCCCGTACCAATCAAGGGTTCCTTTTGGGCGTTGCGTAATCATATGATCCTCCATTCTGGCGCTTTAACGTCTTTATAGTAACATTAGATATTCGTGTCCTCACACAAACTATTTAGATTACCAAATCAATATACTTCTTAATACAGCTCTACTTCAGATTTGGCCATAGAGTTATTATTTACATAAATAACATAGTCACGTATCGGTTCAAACTCTTTGGAATGGACAAAACGCAAGAATGCCAAAAAAATCTCCATATCAAAATTCTTTACTTCATCTATCATAAGCTCAATTGCTGTATCTACTTCGAAAGAAGATCGATAAGCTCGTTCCGTCACTAGTGCTGCAAATACATCACAGGTACGAAGAATTCTTGCCCCATACGGGATTGCATTTCCTGACAAATTGTCAGGATATCCTGAACCATCAAAGTTTTCATGATGGTGATATATTGAAGTTAATACTTCCACCGAGTGACAGCGATGATCTTTTAAAATCTGAGCTCCAAGCTCTGGGTGGAGCCTTATATACTTCATTTCTTCTATCTTTAAGGTATCATTCTCTTTACCATCTAGATATTCACCAAGCTTTAATTTTCCAATATCATGCACGATTCCTGCCTCTGCAAGCTCTAAACAAATCTTTTCTGATAAATTAAGCTCTTTTGCTAAAGAGTAAGCAAGATTGCTTACCAATATTCCATGAGAAATAGCTTCTTCTTTAATCTCCTCACATAAACCAGGATAATCTAATCCACGAATGATTGCTATTCCAGTAGCAGAAGGTGCTGATAGATTTCCGAATGCATAGGAGTTTTCTTTTTGAATTAGCCCAAGTTCTTCTTTTTGATTAAATCCTAATATCCCCATTCTTATAAGTCCTTTACGGAATTTCTTAAGAAATCTTTCTTTCTTTGGATCATCTCGTCAATACGTTCTGTATAGTCAATTACACTTTTCACGTTCTCTACTCGTTCGATACGATTTTCCTTATGAAATACAAACTTCGAAGAACCTCCAGCACCAAGTGCCAGGATTGTTTGTTTTTCTTCCATAATTAAGATATTATAGATTCCTTCTTTTCCATGTCTTGCAT
>DPVV01000526.1 GCA_003526525.1 Lachnoclostridium phytofermentans
AGAGCAAACGCTAGATAATGGCGAATGGAGAATTGCACGTACGGTTGATAACCATAAGTTTAAGGTATTTAATAATTCAAAATGTTCTATTTTGGTGGAAGATAATAATGGTGCCAAGAAGTTATATATACTAGTTATTGATAATATTGGTGTTAAGGAAATAGCAGCACCTAAGGTATGGTCCTATAGTAATAAGAAGGCATCAGTGACAGGTAGGGCAGAAGGTAGCGTAACTGTAATTGTGGAGACACCAGATGGTAAAAGCTATCAAAGCAAATCACTGATGGATGGTTCCTATAGTGTATCAGTTCCAGCTCAGAAGGCAGGTTCCTATCTTCATGTTTATCAAAAAGACGAAGTTAATAACAGAGTAAGCGCGAAGGTAAAAGTAAAAGTTAAAAGAAGTGGTCCTGATGTATTATCGGTCGATAAATATTACAATAATGCAGAAGCAATAACGGGTAAGACCAACGAAGATGGAGCATTGGTAATTGCTGTAGTCGATACTATTAGAAGAGTATATGTTCCAAAGTTTGGTGGAAAAGAAAGACTTGAATTATGTGCTGATTTAGATTTAGAGAATTTTAGCATTATTGAAGTTGATGAAACAATAGATCAGAATGGAAACTTTAAAATGGCTCTCCCTGATATTGATATTGGCTTTAGCATCAAGCTTTATAATATCGATCATGTTGGTAGAATAAGTAGGGCTGCTACAACGACAGTATTAAAAGGTGGTCCTTATACTCCAGAAGTGGTAGCATTAACTAACATCGATTCTGTAGTATACGGTAATGTTTTATCGGCTTCTAAAAATAAAGAATTATTGATTACTATATTATATGACGATGTAGTAATTAAGGATATGACAGATGAAAGTGGATACTTTGCGATTGACCTTGGTACAACACTACCTCAAGGTAAAAATATTACCATTTATGCAGAAGATACGAAAGACAAGGATTACCGTTATAGTAAGCGTACTTCTGTTATAGTAGAAGATGTATCAAGCAATGAGAAGTTCGGTAATCTTACAATTGGCGAAATAAAATATGGCACGAATGAAATAAAAGTTAGCTATTTACCAGAGAGAGAGATTACACTTGTAATACCAACCCAAAATGGTAAGGTCATCGTAAATGGTGAGTGTAATGAAAACGGTAATTTTACTTACAAATTAAAAGAAAAACCGATAGCTGGAGAATTAGTTTATGCATATCAAAGGAACAATCTTGGTAAATTAATGGCTCTTGATTCCAGTATTGCAAAGTATGAGAAGCCAGCTGTACCTAAACTGATATCCAAACTTACCAATACGAATAAGACGATACAAGTTGTTACGAATCAAGACTGCACGCTCAATGTTTTGGTAGGAAATACTCTTTACGAATCAAAGAAAGGTAAATACAGTGAAAAACAGAAAGGGTATGTTCATAAAATATCAGTCGACAAAGTTAATTCAGGAACAGTAGTTTCAATGAATGCAATTAATTTAACTACGGTGAGTGATCCTCTAGTAGTAAAAGTTGAAAAGTACGCTCCTGATATCCCAAGTGTAAAATCACTATCAAGTGGCAATGAAATGATTAATGGTAAAATTGAGGTATTTTCACAAGAAACCATTGAAAATGTAACTGTGAAAAACACAAAAACAAAAGTATTTGCAAAAGTCAATAACGTAAATTATCAGGGTATTATTTCAGAAGATGGTTCTTTCTCAATTAAAGTACCAAAACTTGTATCAGGTGATACTGTTAAAATCTATGGTTATAATAAAAATGGTTATGGACCAATTCAAACTGTAGTAATTCCATAATCTATAATAGTGAAGCAATGTCATAAATAAAATGAAAATGCTTGGATAGTGAAAGTTTTTTTCACATACCCTAACATTTATAGAACAAATAAAAAAAGCGGGACAGATTAATATTCTGATGAAACTATCATCAAAAGGATATTAATCTGTTTCCGTTTTTTAAGGTTCTGTGTTTAATGTTTTGGCGTAGTTGCAGTTGTATAGAAATTTTTTCTCTGCGTCAAGTGTTATGGTGAGGCTTATTAGAAACCTGCCTAGTCACTTGTTGAAGACATTTTCGTATGATTTTAAACTATTTTCATCTGCTATTCATAATCATAAAATCGAAATTGTCTATAATAAGTGGACCTTTTTAATGCAGAAGGATTATATAAAATTACTACATAGTCATAAGGTGTGGTTTCCCTCTTAATGAAATCCATTAAATAACTCTCAGTAAAATAACGTAAATCAATAATGTCGACTTCATGAAAGTTTAAAGCCATAAAGGAAGCAATTGGTTTGCCATAAGAATCTTGAACAAATAATATTTTACCCTTTTGGACTTTATGGTTAATGATTCGACCTAAATCAGGATTACCACCAAGGTAGCAGTTATCACGATAAGCAAGTGGCGTATCCGGGTTATCCATACGCTCAGGATAGAAGACGGACTCTTCAAAGGTTCCATTTCGAACCAGATAGAGGGAAGCATTTGCATCATATTTCATATAAGTGAGTTTTGTTTTAAATTTTGGGTAGATAAAAGTAAAATCATCAATACCTGCATACCATTTACCTACTCGATTCGCTAAGGAACCTATAAAGGATTGTTTTAAAGTAACCTGATTATAATTTGCTTTATTATAGGTTTGTTTGTTATATTGAAATCCATAATTTCTTTCCATATAGTCTAGCATATACTGGTAAGCAAAAAATGCGCTTTCTGTTGTCCAATGATGATCAGTGTTATAAAAGAGACTAGGATAATTTAAAAAGTTGTAGGCAAATACTTCCCGAAAATCGATATAATCAATATTAAGTTTATCAAGACCCTCCAGCAATTTATCTGCGTTCTTATTCGGGTAATCTTCTAGACCATAAGGTAACTCATTTTTGTCTCGATTGACCTTATATGGTGCTTGCACATATAACAGTTTTGTTCCGATGGATTCTAGATATTTATTTAGTACAGTAAAATTCTTATGAGCAATTCGAACCCCGATGTCTGGATAAGTGTAGGTTAATTGACCATTATCCATTTTATATACCGTATTATTATCATTGGATTCCGGTATCATTCTTTTCTGTAAAATTCTTTGAGCCAATCCATTCCAGTCAATCAAGGATAGTCTACCTGGAATTGAATCATTGATAACTGATTCTGTCTTGGAAAAAGCAATTCCAAGTTTAGCCGAAAGAGAAGTGGTGGAAGAGATAGGTTTTTGATCGATATTTTCATCAAGAATTTCTTCCTCTTCAGATTGATCTACATTGACAGAAAAAGTATTATTTAGGGATTTTTTAATATCCATAATCATGGTAGGAGAGTTAATACATAAACCAATAAAATAAGTCATAATAATGAGAACAAATAAAATTCCAGTTATTAGACTTCCGATATGCAAAGAGTTTTTTTCATTATTCATATTAAAAACCATGCCTTTCCATAGCTAAAACTTCCTGGTTTTTGTTATTCATGTGTTAACAATAGTTGTTAAGTGATAATAGCTGTATAGATTCAGATAACTAATAAATTAAAGTAGACAAAAGGCTTGTATACATTCACATAAAAATAAAATTAGACAAAAGGCCTGTATACATTCACAAAAAATAAAATTAGACAAAAGGCTTGTGTACATTTACATAAATCCTAAAAATTAAAGTAGATAAAAGGATTGTAAGCACCTTTCACGATATAGGTAATTGATACTAATAAAAGCAAGATATAATACATAGGGGTGAGGATATTACTAATTGCTAATTCATGATAATTGATACGTTTCTTTAGAATGGCTAAAAGTGGTGTAGAGCAGATAATAGCAAAAATTATAAAGATAATATTATCTAGAAAATAAAATCTAGCAAAGGTATCTGTGTAATTTCCTCCAACTCCAAACATTGTACCAAGGTAAGAGAAAGCTTCCGGCAAATCAATAGAACGGAATAAGACCCAACCAATGCATACAAAGAATAAGGTATAAATATGCCTTACGATACGTAGTCCAGAAGTTCTTTCAAAGCGAGTTAACTTTTCAGTCGTGATTAAAACAAAATATAAAAATCCCCATGCTATAAAGGTCCAATTTGCACCATGCCATAATCCAGTTAATATCCAGACGATAAACAGATTACGGACTAGCTTAAGTTTTGTGTCTACTCTACTACCACCTAGCGGGAAATATACATAGTCACGGAACCAACTTCCTAAAGAAATATGCCATCTTCTCCAAAATTCCGAAATAGAGGCAGAAATATAAGGATAATTAAAGTTCTCATCAAAATGAAAGCCGAACATTTTTCCAAGCCCAATCGCCATATCTGAATATCCAGAAAAATCAAAAAGGATTTGAAATGAGTACGAAATTGCACCTAGCCATGCAAATGCTGTAGATAATTGATCATTTGGTAAATTAAAAGCTTTATCAGCTACAATAGCAAAGTTGTTAGATAATAGTACTTTTTTAGAGAGTCCGATGATGAAACGTTCACAGCCATCAGAAAAATCTTTGATGTTTTCTCTCCTATGATCGATTTGATCTGCGATCGTTTCATAGCGAACGATAGGACCTGCAACTAATTGTGGGAATAAGGCTATATACAGACCGACATTTAAAGGATTCTTTTGAACTATCCCTTGGCCTCGATAAACATCAATGACATAGGAGATAGCTTGAAACGTAAAGAACGAAATCCCAATTGGTAGTATGATATTTGGTACTGGGAACTTTAAAGAAAAAAGTCTGTTAATATTGGTCACAGTAAATGCTAGGTATTTATAAATGAATATAATACTGAGGTTATATAATACTGTTATGATAAGCAAGATTTTGCTGATTATCTTATTATCTCGATGTAGATCAATATTAAGGCCGATGACATAATTAACTAAGATAGAAAGAAGCATAATTAACACAAACCAAGGCTCTCCCCATGCATAGAAAAGAAGACTGGCTAAAAATAAAAATATA
>DPVV01000210.1 GCA_003526525.1 Lachnoclostridium phytofermentans
TTCCACTTATGTGTATTCCATTATCCCCAGCACCGGTTATCGTTAAACCAGCGATAATCCAATAATTACCTGATATTTGAAAACCTCTTGAACTATCTGCATATTCTTGACTAGAGAAATCAATAACAGGGCTATGTCCGCTATAGTTTAATATTTTTATTGGTTCAGAGGCCGTACCATTACTAGTTAATTTAAATGTCGTAGAATAGCTGTAAGTTCCATTTAAAACAAAAATTGTTGTTCCTGCACTCGCTTTCGATAAAGCTTTTGTAAGAGTTTTAAAAGCTGTTTCCTTAGTAGTGCCATTATTAGAGTCGCTACCTGTAGTTGAAACATAGTAATATGTAGTTGCTGCCTTTGCAGGAACACAGTGAAATAAACCCACAAACATTACACAAACAATCAATAAACTTACTTTTCTCCATATATTCGCCATAATAATACCCCTTTGTTTTATTATTTGTCTGTGAATAATTAAAGGTATAATGTTTTTAGCTCTGACTCGATGTTATCATTCGTGGAATTTGAAGTCAGCCCTCCTTTTTAATCAATATAAACTAACTAGTATTTTATTTTGTCAAACTGATTTTAACATATTTTGGAAGTGCTTACAAGATAGGAAAAACGCAAAATATGTAAATCACATTACGAGGGTTCACCTAATTGGTTATAGTTTGGCGGGGGTGTTGGCTTTTATATGTTTCATAATAGTGTTATAATTGATAGTAGGTCACATATTATAATGGATAAAGAGGGGAATTCCAAATAATGAGTATGAATTATTTTACCAATATCTATTATTTCATAAATATATACTTAAATAATACCAATTAATTGAAAGGTCAGCAAAAAAATGCAACTACGCACTGAAGTAATAACCTACTGCTCCAACCTAAAAGACGTCTACGAAGACTACCCATTCCACGATCCAAACTGGACCGTTATGCGCCATAAGGAAAATAAGAAAGTGTTTGCTTGGATATATGAAAAGGATGGCTTCATCTGGGTTAATGTAAAATGCAATCCAGAATGGAGAGACTTCTTTCGAGATGCTTTTCCATCCGTAGTTCCAGCATACCATTTAAACAAGGAACACTGGAATTCCATTATTTTAGATGGAAGTGTTCCAGAAGACGATATTAAAAGAATGATTGAGGAAAGCTATGAGCTTACAAAAGGACGAAAAAAGAAAATATAGAATAAAATATGCAGTAGCATTTATAGTACTATTAATCCTTGAAGTACTGATTGCATTATATGTACATGATAACTTTATACGTCCATACATAGGAGATGTGTTGGTTGTCATCGTACTTTACAGTGCAATACGTGTTATAATTCCTGAAAAATATGCATTACTGCCATTGTATCTATTTGCCTTTGCAGCCGGAGTGGAGTTTTTACAGTATTTTAAATTGGTACAGGTTTTAGGATTACAGAAGAATACTTACTTTCGAATAATCCTTGGCTCGACTTTTGATTGGAAGGATATTCTATGTTATGGAGTTGGGTGTGTAATTTTAGGAGTATATGAGTGGATGGTAAGGAATAGATGGAGATCTCAAGTTACCATATCTAAATAATCCTTCCCCACAATGAACTAATATTAAAGACAACTCATTTCCAACATCGCAGTATTCTTACAAAGACTTCCGAATATACTTATACAAATCATAGTTTGGAATCTTATATTCCAAAAGCTGAAGGCGGGATTTGTGTGAGTAATGGAATAGAATTTCAACAACCCAATAATCCAACAGATGAAGAAAGACGTCTGATGATAAGAATTGCCTTAGAAGAGGCAAATCACCCGGAAGATTTTGATAATCTAATAGAACTACTAAGCCCACCAGTTGATATTACAACGATTGTATCACCGGAGAAATGCAAGGGGAAGAGGGTAGGGATAGTAGGCGGTGGTCTTGCTGGGTTAGCTTCTGCTTATGAGCTTAGAAAGCTTGGCTTGGATATTACGATATTTGAAATGCAGGAAAGCCGTATTGGTGGAAGAGTTTATACATACTATTTTGATACTGACAAACAGTTGTACGGAGAATTAGGAGCTATGCGAATTCCTGTCATCCATGAAACTGTATGGCATTATATCAATCTGTTTGGCTTAAATACTAGACCATTTGTCCAAGACAATGAGAATGCATTTATCTATGTAAGGAATAGAAGAGCGAGAAATGATCCCAAAGGGTTAGATGTTATGAATAAAATCTATCCCGAATTTCCATTAACACAGATGGAAAGTGAAACATCTTGGCAGGAGTTATTAAATTATGCACTAACTACTTTGCTTTTTAGTTTAACTCCGGAAATTCGAAGAGAAATTTTGGAGATTAGAGAAAATTACTCAGAACAGATTGTATCAATTGATTATTATAACATACGACAAGTGATGGAGATGAGGGGGTTAAGTGAGGGGGCCATGGAGTTATTATCTTGTGTTGCGCCTTTTCTTGGTTCCTTATATTACAATAGTTTTTTTGAAAATCTGCAAGAAACTTATACCGTAGATTCTGCTTTTCGATACGAGATAATAGGAGGAATGGTGCAATTGCCCCTTTCTTTTTATAATTCCTTGGTGTCTAATAAGCCAAATTCTAATTCGGAAGCTTATGGAAATGTTACATGGAATAGTGGGAAAATGGTAACAGGTATCCGTCAAAGTGATTTTAGCGATCAGATTGTAATAGACTACAAAGATGTGAAATCTTTAGAGGCTGATCAACAGATATTTGATTTTGTGATATGCGCGATTCCTTTCTCTAGTCTTCGAAATGTTGATATATTCCCTATGTTTTCTACCAGTAAAATGCAGGCAATCAAGGAAGTCACTTATGTTAGCAATCAAAAGACCTTTTTTAAGTGCCGTAATCGATTTTGGGAAATGGGTAACAGCAATCAGAGAATCTTGGGTGGAGGTTCTTATACGGATTTACCAATTTCAAGTATTTGGTATCCGTCAGATCATGCAGGGCTTAGTGAATCGTATTTTAATGAAAATAAGTTATGGGAGAAACCGGGAGTTTTATTAGCTTCTTATAATCTCACTCAAAATGCTCTGCGATTAGGGAATTTAGATGAAAAGATACGTATTGAAAAGATAAAGAGGCAAGTAGAAGCGGTTCATGGCCTTCCACCAGGATATCTAGATACAATTGTAGAGGATACGAAATCGATTCAATGGGATAATGAACAGGGTTTTTATGGAGGTTTTTGTTACTATTCACCAGAGCAAAAGAGACTTTTCTCCTATGCCATGATTGAACCGGAGTATAATGAAAAAGTTTATTTTGCTGGGGAACATACTTCTTCTACTCATGGATGGCAGCAAGGAGCCTTACAAAGTGGAATGAAAGCTGCAAATGCTATTGCAGAATATTGTAATGTGACATTTCCATAAAATTTATTGAAAACCCCTTAGACACAGAAATGATAGAAAAGCAAACTCTATAGAGCAATCTAAAAAATTAAACTAAAAAGCAAACTATAAAAGCAAAAAAATACACTATAAAACAGTTAACAATAACCTCGCCATCAATATAAAACAGTAAGGCCAGAAAAACCTACTAAGTAGAGTCTGCCCTTAAT
>DPVV01000211.1 GCA_003526525.1 Lachnoclostridium phytofermentans
TATAGCGATCGTAATATTATTGATAGCTATGGCTATTAGTATTTATTTATTAAATCGATGGATTACAAAACCTTTAATTAAGCTTCATAAAGCAACGAAAGATATTTTGGTCAATGGTATGGAAGGGGTCTCAGAAGTTGAAATAAATCAAAAAGATGAAATAGGAAAGTTGGCGGATTCCTATAATCAGATGATTGATTATATAAGATTGAGTACAGTTTCCAAAAGTTATTTAAGTAATATCATATCTAATATTTCCGATGCTTTGGTGGTTACTGATGCTAATTTGTGTATCGAAACTGTGAATGAAGCAACGAAAAAAATGTTTGGATATACAGAAGAAGAATTGATCGGATCTTCGGTTTCCATATTTTTTCCTCAAATTCAAGAACAAGTGGTAGAACATTGGAAAAATACAATCATAACGCATAGACAATATAGTGATTACGAGGTGATTATTCACTCGAAAGGGAAGAATGCAATTCCTGTATTAATTAGTAGTACAGTAATGACAGAAGAAAACTCGGGTCAAGTTCATTTTGTTTGTATAGCAAAGGATATATCGGAGCGTAAAAAATCAGAGGAATCAATACGTTATCAAGCAAATCATGACATGTTAACTGGGCTTAGTAATCGATATGCTCTTGAGAATAAAATCCAAGCGTGTTCGAAAATGATATTATTTTACCCAGAGGAAATGTCGATGTTTTTGTTTCTAGATTTGGATAAATTTAAAATAGTCAATGATGTGTGTGGTCACCATGCTGGAGATGAGTTGATTAAGCATCTCTCATTAATGATGAAACAAAATCTTAGAGAACAAGATACCCTTGCACGTATTGGTGGAGATGAATTTGGTGTGCTATTAAATGGAATAAGTCAAGAGGAAGGCTTAAAAATTGCAGAAGATCTGTGCGAGTTAGTGAAAAAATTCCGTTTTATATGGGAAGAAAAAGTATTTACCTTAGGTGTTAGTATTGGTGCTGTGATTATAAACAAAGATTTATATGAGGTACCAAAGGTGATATCAGCAGCAGATCAGGCTTGCTATATCTCAAAGGAAAAAGGAGGAAATCGGGTACAACTATTTAGTGAATCGGAACAGGAATTTTCTCTTAGAGAGGAAGAAATGCAGGTAATGCCAAGCATAACAAAGGCATTTGAGGAAAATCTTTTTCTTCTGGTCTATCAAGACATCGTTCGAGTATCCGATACGGTTTTAGTCGGATATGAAGCATTGATTCGTTTGAAAGATGAACAGGGGCAGCTAGTATCTCCTGGAACTTTTCTACCTGCAGCACAACGTTATAATAAATTGACGGACATTGATCGTTGGGTAATAACAAACTTTTGTAAAAACTATGCTTCTAGGCAGAATGATTCCATAGAGAATGATTTTATATATAACATCAATATTTCAGCAACATCAGTTAATGCAGAAGGCTTTCTTGAATTTATTTGTTATCAGTTTGAACAATATCAGGTGCAACCACAGCGTGTATGTTTTGAGATAACTGAAACTTCTGCGGTTTCAAATTTTGTGAAAGCGAAAGATTTTATTCAAGAACTTAAGAAGTTAGGGTGCAGATTCGCTCTCGATGACTTTGGAAGTGGATTGTCTTCCTTTACTTATTTAAAATATCTGCCAGTTGATTATATAAAGATAGATGGAGTTATTGTTAACGACATCGATACGAACAAAATAGATTATGCATTGGTTTCTTCTATTAATGAAATAGCTCATCTAATGGGAATGAAGACAGTAGCAGAATATGTAGAGAGTGAGGCTATTTTTAATTGCTTGCGTGAGATAGGCGTTGATTATGCGCAAGGTTTTTGGGTGGGTGAACCAAAGTGGTTACCTAATATGGTATAAATAGTTAGCGGGCAAGCTTAAGCTTGTCTGCTTTTTTTAATATCTCATAAAAATTTATAGTATATAGAAGTTTGCTTAACATAATATATATTCAAAGAACTTTTATTAAATTATAGTTTATTCTACATTAACTAATTGTTCTATATGATTTATAACATATACAACAAGAAAACAGAATAACATAGCTTTCGAAGAGTGAAAGTATGAAACTTAGCAAAAAGTTTCATACTTTCTTTTTGAAAACATTCCTTCTAAGTATCCGTGTGAAAGAAAATTAAAAATTTTCTTTCACACTTCTCATATGGAATTGTTTAGAGTATAATGGATTGCATTACTGACATTTGTTATTTGGAGGAAATCCCATGATTCATGATATCGAACCACATATATTAAGGAACGAATACAAAAATATTAAGCCACAAGAAAAAGATATATGTGTTTGGTTTTCGAAAGGAGAGGTACTTTTATCAAAGGATACGGAGTGCCCTTTTCCTACGTTTGAAGAATTAATGGATTTAAAGCCAACACTAAGCGATATGCTATATGAAGAAGCAGAGTACTTATTTCAATTAGATGACCAGGCATTTTTTCTTTGGGTACATGATAATTTAGAAGAACTACCAACAGAATATCAATTTGAAAAACAAGAAGCATTTCGAACATTGATGCCAAAACATTACGCTTTTGCAGGAATTACAGCTTGCCAGCTCTATCGATTTAGGTTAAATAATCGATACTGTGGAAGATGTGGAGAAGCGATGAAACATAGTCTTACAGAGCGTGCTTATATCTGTGATGCTTGTGGTAAGGTTACTTATCCGACGATTTCTCCAGCAATCATTGTTGCAATTACCAATGGAGATCGGTTACTATTAACCAGATATGCAAGAGGAAATTATAAAAGGTATGGTTTGGTAGCAGGTTTTGTAGAGGTAGGAGAAACATTTGAAGAGACCGTGAAACGTGAGGTAATGGAAGAAGTCGGTTTGAAGATTAAAAATATACGCTATTATAAAAGTCAACCTTGGTCATTCTCCGATTCCATGATGATTGGTTTTTATGCAGATTTAGCTGGAGATGATAAGGTTACATTACAAGAGGATGAGCTTGCGGAAGCCACCTGGTTTTCTAGAGATGAGATTCCTTATAGCGAGGGTAGTATTAGTATTGCACAAGAATTAATTGAGAATTTCCGTAATGGGACTCATACAGAGAAATGATACAATAGCTTTTGGAAAGTAAACATCTATGATAGAATTTCTGATGTATAGGTGAAACAAAACTATTTTTTCATTGTTGACATATGTAAAATCATATGTTACATTATTTGCTAACAATCATAATCTAATAGTAGAATAAAAAATCCATTGTGATATGATTGATTGAAAGAAGGAAGGTATCTATTGTGTTGATAAGTCCGATGTCAATTCTAAATAGGGACGATGATAGATAGCGCTTGCAGCTTTGAAATGTTATGATAGCCGACGGTTTTCATTTCATCATAGGTGTAAGCGCTTAAAGTGTTGCACCTATGTGGAGGAATTGATGTCGGCTTTTTTATATGAAACAAGGGAATTGGCTTGCTAATTCATCTTGTTTACAAGGATAAGTTTGCAAAGTGTGCTTTTTCTTGTAGGGGAGATGGGACGTAAGTCTCCTTAGAATAGTCCTAGGCTATATAAAAGAGTTGATTTGAAAAGGACCACATTGGTAATTATTACGAATGTGGTCCTTTTTTCTCGTTATAATTATCTTCCTTTCCTTTGCTATAAAATTCTTCCTAAAAGGTGCACAAGAAACGTTTGCTTTGACAAGGTTCTCAAGAAGAGAAAGAAAAGAGACTTATCCTAAAGTTAGGAGGAATTTTATGAATACGATAAAACCAATTGTGATTAAGAATGGAATTGAAGCTGAGGAATTAAAAAAATTTATTGGTAAGAAAGTTACATTACATGGAAGTATCTATAAAATAAGAAAAATGAGTGGCTTTGCATTTATATTATTGCGTACGAAGAGGGCGGTAGTTCAATGCATCTATTCAGAAGAATTTTCAACCTTTGCACTGGAGGAATTAATCGAAGAATCTACCGTAAAGATAGAAGCAGAGGTTATTTTAGAGGAACGATCGAAGGTAGGGTATGAACTTCGCCTACTTTCATTAAAGGTATTATCAAAACCATATGGGGAAGTGCCTGTGGTAATTCACAATAAATTAGTTGAGGCTTCCATCGATACGTTACTAAATTATCGCCCGATCACTTTACGAAATGAGAGAGAACGAGCTATTTTTAAACTGCAAGAGGGGATAGCGAATGGCTTTCGGAGATTCCTTACCGAGCAAAAATTCACAGAGATCCATAGTCCAAAGATCGTTCAGATGGGTGCTGAAGGAGGTGCAAATATATTTTCCTTGAATTATTTTGGAAAAGAAGCATATCTTGCTCAAAGCCCTCAATTTTACAAACAGATGATGGTAGGAGTGTTTGAACGGGTCTATGAAATTGCTCCTGTTTTTCGAGCAGAAAAGCATGATACCTCAAGACATTTAAATGAATATACAAGTGTTGACTTTGAAATGGGATACATCGAAAGTTTTGAAGAAATTATGCAAATGGAAACCAGCATGTTAAAAGCTACGCTAGAGTTTCTAAAGGATTCCTATCAAAAAGAGTTATCAATACTAAATATATCGCTTCCAGTTATCGAAGAAATTCCAACAATAAGGTTTAAGGAAGCAAAAGAACTTGTAGCCAAGGAATATAATCGATCCATTCGTGATATGACGGATTTTGAACCGGAAGAGGAGAAACTTCTTTGCGAGATTATAGAGAAAAGAACAGGAAGTGAATTTGTCTTTGTAACCCATTATCCAAGCAGCAAGAGACCATTTTATGCAATGGAGGACCTTAAGAATTCAGAAGAAACTTTAAGCTTTGACCTCTTATTTCGTGGTTTAGAAATAACAACAGGTGGGCAAAGAATTCATAACTTTAAGGAACAGGTTAATAAGCTAAAAAAGAGAGGAATGAATGTGGAAGATTTTAAAAGTTACTTAATGATGCACCGCTATGGAATGCCTCCACATGGAGGTTTAGGGCTTGGCTTGGAACGATTCACAAGTAAATTGTGTAATCAGAATAATGTTCGCTATGCTACATTGTTTCCAAGAGATATAAATCGCTTACAACCTTAAGATTAGAAGGTAGCTCTTCTAGATAATCTCAAATTCATACTCCCATGGAAATACCAAACTTGCAAGTAAATTTGGTATACCATAAATAAGAAAAAGCTCGTTATGTGAGCCAAGAAGAGTACTTTTATTTCATACTATTACTTGACAAAAAATTGACAAGTATTTCTTGACTTTCCGAATCCCTAGGAATAATATGGAATATAATCG
>DPVV01000134.1 GCA_003526525.1 Lachnoclostridium phytofermentans
TTTCTTCTCTTACAGGAGAACATTTGTTATCCATTATAGAGAATGCCAAAACAGTTGGTGTATTAGCTCAACTTCCTAAATTTAAGTTCGACTACACCATTAAAATGAATGATGATTTGAAAAACCTTGGGTTAGTGACTTCTTTTGATGAAAACAGAGCTGATTTTTCTAATTTAGGTAGTTCTCCTGATGGTAACATCTACATTAAAGAGGTGCTACATAAAGCATTTATTAGTGTGGATGAATTAGGGACAAAAGCCGGAGCAGTGACAAAAGTGGAAATGGCGGTAGAGACTGCTGCGCTCGGATACACAGTAAAATTGGACCGACCTTTCGTATTTGCTATTGTTGATAACAAAACGAATTTACCAATCTTTATTGGTACTGTGATGGACATTGAATAAGGGCTTTCATAGCCCTTTCCAATACTTGAAAACGTAAGTTTCGTATTTAACTATATTCTGATGTTAACATATAAAGTATACAAAGGAAAAAATAGACGATATCTTTGTTTATAATCTTTATGTTATACTATTCGTGCAATATAAAGGAAGAGGTTTCGTAATGAAAAAGGAAGTAATGAAATGTATCTGCAAAAGAACAAAATGTGAAAGACATGGTAAGTGTGAGGAATGTATCACGCACCATAATGAAAATAAAAAAAGTGGATTACCTTATTGCCAACGAAAAACTAAAAAAGATAATACGAATGAATAAGTGAAAGGACAATAGAAAAAATAAAAATATATTCTATGGGATAGAGAAGTAGTTATGACATAAAATTCTCTAAGAGTGTTAAAAGGTTTTAGTCAGATGGCTTTAACCTTTTTTTATTCAATAAGTAAGATAGATGCTGGTTTACATAGCAAAAAAATAACGGTACATAAAGTAGATAAAAGATATATATTGAGTTAGTAATGATATGAAAGTATTTATATATTATAAATCCTAATCATTGATAAAAAATGGTAAATATGATATCGTTTCATTATAATCATTTATAACATCAATTGTGCAAAGCAAAATAATACTCAAATGAAAAATTAAAAATTAGTACGAATTTTACACTTTTCTAAGAACGTTAGTTCTAGAATTCTCAAGAAAGAACATAGTTAAATCTATTTCAAAAGGTAAACAACCAAAATACATAAGATGTAGAGCTTGTAGACTAGAACCAAATTATATGTGGAGATAAAATAAACGATTTTACCTCAATTCTTTAGAAAGGATTTTGATTATGTCAAACAACCGTTTTGTAACAATTAATACTTCCACCTGGAATAACAGTCCTTATGTTCCAAAAAGTAATGGGAGAATTATATCAGAACAATGCTCAGATAACGTGATATCGGAATATTGGTATGTCGATAGTCGAGGTGGAAAATGGTCAACCCTATTTTATAGTGGTGAAACTATTCATATAGGAGAGACAATACAGTTTGTATTTTGGGTACATATTAAAAAGAATTTTGGTACAACTTTTAGGGCTCAGCTATTCCAAAGTGACTGGGATAAGGCGACAACATTTGAACTTTCTAATAACTGCCCTTATTTAATTAAAAACATTGGAAAGTACTATTTGTTTTCCATTCCTTACATAGCAAGTGAAGATCATATCGTTAACTATACGTTATCCATGAATGATTTTGAAGCTACTATTTTTTCTGCTGAAGAAAATGGTGTAAATAAAGTAGAGTTAGTACCGACAGAAAAAGGGAAGATATCAGTAGATAGGATTAATGAAATCACAAAGGAAGAAAATGATATATGGGATTGCTCTCCTTATCAAATTGTAAAATGTTATAAGGAGGATTTCCCTAAGACCAGATTTATTGGTATAAAATACAGTGATGAAGATAGGGTCAACGGTATGTATGGTTGGCACTGGGGTCAATGGTTTGAGACAGGAAAATTTGGAGTAATTGAAAAGCTGTTAACGAAAGAGTTTCAAAAGGTATATACTGACGCGGAGGCATATATAGGTCTTGAACGTTATAAGGAGGGAGAACCTTATGAGTATTGGATAGGGATGTTTCTTCCGGAAAACAGTGTAGTCCCTGATGGTTATTCTTATGTTGACTTTAATTTTAACTGTGTAGGGGTTTGTTGGATAAAGGGACACGAAGAAAATGTTTATGGTCATGAGGGAGACTGCTATGAAGAACTAATTGAGAAAGGTATCCAAGTTCTTGAAGATAGCAATGGTGCTTGCTGGTTTTTCGAACGGTATGTATGCCCTAGATTTACAACTCAAGATAAAGAAGGCAAAGTAATTTTAGATATCGGATATTTTGTGAAGTAAGAATTCTATTTTATATTAAAGTGAAAAAATCTCTGAGAAGTAAGGTATTTCTCAGAGATTATTTCGGATATAATTAGCTCGTTCTCGGGTAAGACAGTGAACCAATCTAAAGTTGTTGAAATATCTAAAGGTGTGCTGTGACAGTAATATTTAAATGGAGATTATAAAAAGATTCAATTATTAGTATTTTAAGTTTTTAAGATATATTATAAGAAATGAAGGTGGTATCATTGCTGAGAATATTTTGATATAAATTGGAAATAAAATGGATAAAAGAGTTAAATTTACCTTGACATATATCGATAATCTATATATGGAGGGTTGTTATGATTGAGAAAAGCTTATTATCGGGAAGTACTACAATGTTGTTGCTTCGTTTACTTGAAGAGAAAGATATGTATGGGTATGAAATGATTGATACCTTACGAAAACAATCCAATAACGTGTTTGAATTAAAGGCAGGAACTTTATATCCTTTACTCCATTCTCTGGAAGAAAAGGACTTATTATTCTCGTATGAAGAAGAGGTTAATGGTAAAGTTCGTAAGTATTATAAGATATCCAAAGAAGGAAAAAAGTATTTAAAACAAAAGAAAGAAGAATGGCAGGAATATTCCAAAGCAGTAAGTAATGTACTGGGAGGAAACTGTTATGGGATGGTCTGATTATATTACTACAGTAAAAGAACAAATTCGTAATAATAAGGCAAAACTACTGATTGAAGATGAATTAAAAGATCATTTAGAGGAACAAATCAAAGCATTTGAGGAAGATGGATTAAGTTACGTAGAAGCGGAACAAAAGGCAATTCTTGATATGGGGGATCCGGTTGAAGTTGGCACAGAATTAAACCGTATACATCGTCCTAAACTAGAGAAGAAACTATTATTTACAGTGATACTCTTTAGCGCTATTAATCTTATAGTTCAATTTGTTGTTGGAAAGGTTTTTCACTCTACTACGAGCTATTTTAATACGCAAGCAGTTTATATCGTAATCGGTATTGGAGTGATGGTATTTGTCTATTATATGGACTACACGATTATAGGAAGGTATCCATTCTTAATATGGGGAGTGTTATCACTCATTGGTATTTATATTATTGAATTTGGACACAGACACTATAACGTTTTCAACGATTTATTTTTCATCACCTTATTATTCGTACCTATTTTTGCAGGTATTTTATTCCACTTAAGGAAACTAAAGTTAATTGGGTTAATGTTATCAGTAATTATAGGAGCAACACCAATCTTTATAGCATTATGCGGTAGAAGTGTATCGGTAGTGATTCATTATATTGTAATCTATCTTATTATGTTAAATGTTGCTGTTGGTAAACAGTGGTTTGGTAATAGAAAAATAGGTTTTGCGATTGTTTGGGCAAGTACGATCGGTATACCAGCTTTATTTATTTTGCTATGCCTAAAGTTTGGTATCCCTTTATTAAACAATTACCAGATTGAAAGATTAAAATCTATATTCACAGATGTACCTAACCGAGATTTTACGTATCAGTCTAACACGGCAAGACAGGCATTAGCCAATTCTAAAATCCTCTGTGGCAGTTCAGATATTATTAATCGGGTACCAGCTGTTGAGAGTGATTACATCCTTGTCTTTATTTTTAGTATGTTTGGTATATTAGCTGGAATTTGCGTAATTGCTCTACTTCTCTTTTTATTATATAAAGCGTTTCGAATCGCAAAAGTTCAAAAGAGTTATCTCGGATATATGGTTGGAATGGCCTGTACACTAACTTTTATAGTAGAAACATTTTTTTATATTATTAATAATTTAGTCTCTATGAAATTTAACTTGATAATAAAACAGCAAGCACTTCCATTCTTATCAAATGGTGCAAGAAATATTATATTTTCTTATGCAATTGTTGGTCTTCTTTTGTCTGTATATCGGAATACAGGACTAGTTTCTGACCGTACAAATAAGAAGAAAAGAAACTGGTTACAACGAAGAAGAAATATGAGGATTTTCATTAAGAGTGAGTAATTTATATATAAGGCTAGAGAACTATATCTTTTGAAAAACGAGTTGATATGATAAAATAAAAATATACGTTTTCATGCCAACCAAGATACTTTGTACACAATTAGTTAGCATTCTTTTAATACGACACTATTCTTGGATAGAAAGCATTTTTATTCTATTCTGTGTATATCGCAGGAGATTATATATTTCCAAATTAATAGTTATAAAGTCAGAAGATAAGTGAGGGTAGAAGTATGGAACAAATCGAAAGTATATATCCCGACAAGAAAATAGAGATGTACGACTTATTATTGGCACAGTTAAAGGCAATGTTAGAAGGAGAGCAAGATGTTATTTCAAATTTAAGTAATGCCTCTGCACTACTAAATCAGGCACTGAAAGATATAAACTGGGTAGGATTTTATTTTATGAAAAGAGGAAGCTTAATTCTTGGTCCTTTCCAAGGTAAAATTGCTTGTATTCACATCCCTATCGGACGTGGGGTATGCGGTACTGCAGTGAAAGAGGGAAAGACTCAAGTTGTGACAGATGTTCATGAATTCCCAGGTCATATCGCATGTGATAGTGCTTCTAACTCAGAAATTGTAATTCCAATGATGAAAAATGGAACTATTCTTGGTGTGTTAGATATTGATAGTCCAAACTTTCATCGCTTTGATGAGGTTGATGCAGAGTATTTGGAACAATTCGTATCCTTATTAGTGGAGTGCTGTGATTGGAAAAGTAGTCTCCAATATGATTTTTGATAGAACTCTTATGAAAGTTAGTTCTATGAGCAAAGAGGTATCTTTCAAGAGGTACTTTCCGTAACTTTTCCTTGTAATAATAACGATTCTACATCGTTGTAACTCTTTCAGAAAAGATAGATATATTAGTATTAAATACGATGAAGGATTTTATATGAAGAAAAAGTTAACTTTCATTACGGGGATTTTGTTTATCGCTATGGGATTTATTAA
>DPVV01000196.1:0-4940 GCA_003526525.1 Lachnoclostridium phytofermentans
CTGTAATTGTCTGTTCTAATTCTTTAATTCCTGTTTGATGAATTGCAGAAATTTTTAAGATAGGCTTATTCGTAAGAATACTTATCTTTTCTTCCTCAATTACAGGGTCTAAATCTGATTTATTTAAAAGTACGATTGCTTTTCTATCTTTAATAAATTCTAGTATTTCTTCATCATCTTGGTTTAATGGTGTGGATGCATCAATAACATAGATAATTAAGTCTGCTTCCTTTGCGCTCTTTAAACTTTTTTCAACACCTAATTTTTCAACCAAATCTGAGGTTTCTCTTATACCTGCAGTATCAATAAGGTTTAAACATAAACCATTTAGAAATACTGACTCTTCAATCGTATCCCTTGTTGTCCCTGCGATATCTGTTACAATAGCTCTCTCTTCTCCAACCATTAAGTTCAATAAAGAAGATTTACCAGCGTTTGGTCTACCTAATATGACTGTACGAATTCCTTCCTTAATCATACGACCATTTTCTGACGTATTAATAAGCTCAGAAAGTTCTTTGATGCTTCTACTTACATTTTCTCTTAATTTCTCAGAGAACCCTTCTAAACTAATATGCTCTGGATCATCGAGTGCAGCCTCAATATAAGCTGTATCTAAAATTACACTTTGCCTTACTTCTTTTACTTTATGAAGTACATTACCCTTTAATTGCTTCATAGAGTTTTTTAAGGCTAATTCATTATTCGCATGAATTATATCAATTACTGCTTCCGCCTGAGATAAGTCTATTCTGCCATTTAAAAATGCACGCTTCGTAAACTCTCCAGGCTCTGCAATTCTTGCACCTGCTTTTAATACTGTTTCTAATACCTTTTTTGTTACGGTAATTCCACCATGGCAATCGATTTCTATACTATCTTCCATGGTATAACTTCTTGGAGCACGCATGATTATCACCATAACTTCATCAATGATTTCCTCTTCATCAACGATATAACCATAGTGTACCGTATGAGAATCCATCTCAGATAATCGTTTTGCCTTTGATTTAGTTTGAAATATCTTATCAATCACAGCAAAGGCCTGATCTCCACTTATTCTAACTATACTAATTCCCGCATTACTCAGTCCTGTTGCTATGGCGGCAATGGTATCTGTTTTCATGTCTCCCATATCCTCCGTATTAATTCTAATTCTGTTCAAAAGTTGAATTTTCACATCTGATAAAATCTATCTTTTACAACATCTATCTATTTATTAGAAATCGTATCATTACTCGCATAAGAACTTTTTCAAACGCATTTCTAATAATCAAACATTGACTAGGTTCCAAATTTAGGAAAGGCTGTTACACAGGAAGTACCACCAAGATACTTACCTATGTCACAGCCTGACAATTTAACCTCCTCAGAAAAATCCTTCGCTTTTTTAAAGCGGTGGTAAGGACTTGCCTGAAATGCCACGTAGTGGAATGAGGTAGAGCTGGTAGCGTAAGCGGATTTCGAATATCCGCTTTGACTACTCTGCTTATTATTCCTTATTAGCGTCTGGCACCTTTGCAGCTGCTTTTGCTTCTAAGTATGCAGCATAGTCCTTCTTATAATCAGTACTGTAATCTTTTGTATTTCCGCCGTACTTCTTATGGAATTCCTTCTTGCTGTCCTTATTAAAACCTTTCTTGTTGAAATCTTTATTTCCAAATCGATTACTATTGTTATTGTTATTATGAAGAGTTACTCCCTTCTTTAAGCTAATAACAACTTTTCTGAAAGGCTCTTCTCCTTCACTATGAGTTTCAACATATTTATCATTCTGTAAAGCGGAATGAATAATACGTCTCTCATAAGGATTCATTGGTTCTAATGATACAGGTTTGTGAGTCCTTTTTACTTTGGATGCAATATTTTTTGCTAAGTTCTCCAATGTATCTTTTCTTCTCTCACGATAATTTTCTGTATCTAGTTTTACCTTAAGATAACCTTCGTTATTCTTATTAATAACAAGGCTTGTTAGATATTGAAGAGAGTCTAGGGTTTGTCCCCTCTTACCAATTAGTACACCCATATCATCTCCGACAATATTGATGTCTACATTTTCTCCTTCTTTATCAAATAAAACCTCTGCTGTTGCATCAATTCCCATAGCTTTAAAAACCTTATCAAGAAAGTTCTTTGCTACTCCATCAATACTAAATTTTAATCTAGCACGTATTTTTGCAGGCTTTGAAAACATTCCAAGTAAACCTTTTGATTCTTTCTCGATAACCTCATATTCCATCTTTTCACTCGTAGTTTGAAAACTTAATAAGGCCTCTGTTAAAGCTTCATCTACTGTTTTACCCGTAAACTCTTTCCAGTCCTCCATTATTTTTTATCCCCCTTATCACTATCACGCTTTAGGATGTTAGCATTTGCTGCGATACTACCTGCAGCATAGGATACATTACTTTTTTTATAATTTGATGCTTCTTTTTCTTTATTGCTTGTCTTTGTTTCAGAAGTAGTCTTACTAGATACATCAATAGCCTTCGTTGTTTTCTTTGCAACATTTGCCATTGTATTACCTTTAACAACACCATACTTCTCTTTTCTCTTATTGGATTTTGCTACACTTTTAGCAATCATATCATCAATATCTGTCTTATCAAGATATTTGTTAATAAAAATCTGCTGTACAATCTGAACAACACTACTTGCAATCCAGTAGATACCAACACCGATTGGTAAGAAGGTACAGAAAATACCGGATACGACAGGCATAACAGTGTTCATAGTTTTTAAACTTTGTGCACCTGGGGTATCATCAGATGTGCTTTGTGGAGTTGCTGCCATCATAAGCTTACTTTGTGCAAACTGTGATCCTGCTGCTGCTAGAGGTATTAAAATACCAGGGAATGTAAATCCTGGAGCATCAAGAATGTTTAGATTATTACCAATAAATCTATTGATATGAATAATCTGTTCAACAGCTTCCTTTACATTTATACCACTTACGAAATTTTGTAATGCAGTTAAGTTATCACTGGTTAAGAACTGAAGATAATTTGCATTCCATGTATCCTTTAATATAAATACTTCCCAGTTTGCAGTCTTAAACTGTGCAAAAATATCGATTAGTTTATTTGTTGCAACATCCATATGACCTAAGGTTAATGCTTCTGAAAATGCAGTCGTATTAACCGCTATAGCATTATCTTTTAAGAACTGTGCTAACGCTTCTGGGAATCCCTGAATATTTATAACTCCCTGAGCTATCACATCATATAAACTCTTAACGTCATTTACATAGGCAGGAACTGCATAGATTACACGATATAATGCAAACATAATCGGTAAAGAAATTAATAATGGTAAGCATCCAGACAATGGAGATGAACCATATTTTGCATAAATTTCTTGCATTTCTGCTTGCTGCTTTTGCATCGATGCTTGATCTTTTTTACCTTTATACTTTGCCTGAACCTTCTGAATTTCTGGATTCATTTTGGCTGATAAACGGCTTCCTTTTTGTTGCTTAATTGTTAATGGAAGCATAAGCATCTTAATTACAAAGGTAAAGATAACAATACATAGTGCAATGTTTGGTATTCCAAAGATGCTAAGAAATTCGTAAATTCCATTTAAAATAATACCCATCACCCAAGCAAATGGTCCTAAAATACCAGTTACCTGAGTTAATACTGTTATGTCCACTAATTTTCCTCCTTAAAAATAAGGTAAACTTAAAAACTCAAAAAAGGCCATCCTAAGGAACAGGATCAAATCCCCCTTTATGAAACGGATGACACTTAAGAATTCTTCTCACAGAAAGATAACTTCCTTTGATAGCACCATATCGTTGCAATGCCTCTAGTGCATACTCCGAACAGGTTGGAGTAAAACGACAGGTTGGAACTCTCTTCATTGGTGAGATATATTTTCGATATAATTTAACTATTTCTATTAGAATTCGTTTCATCACATTCATCTTTTCTCTCTGCAGATAGCATAGTTACCTGCTTTAACAGGAAAGGCCAGTTTTTTTGACTTACTTGTCAATAATAAAAGGAGCAATCGTTTACTCCATTCATTTCATGCTTTAAAACTCAATTTCTATCTGGTTCACTGCTCTTCACTATTTTATGCAGCTTTACCAAGTGCATTAATGCACTGCTAATTTCTGAATAGTTTTTTCCCTTGGATCCTGCTCTTGCTACAATTACAATATCTAAACCACTATTAGATATTGAATCATTTAATCGATAACTTTCTCTAATTAATCTGCTTATCCGGTGTCTTACTACGCTATTACCAACTTTTTTACTAACCGATATTCCTAAACGATTAACCGACAACTCATTTTTACAAACATACATTACTAAATACTTATTAGCAAAAGACTTACCGTTTTTATATACATAACCGAATTGTTGACTATTTTTTAATGATTCTGACAATATTCAAAATCTCCTTATTGACAAGGCCCTACTGGCTTGTCTACTGTCATTTTGTTCTACTTACTTCTAAATAGTCGTGTATACAAGACGAGCCAGTTTTCCTCACACTTTGAAAAGTTTCATTCTATTTCAAATTATGCTAGGTTAACTGCCTCTCTTGTCCCTTGGATAGCATATCATAGCTACTCCTTATCCTCACGTATTAGAAGAAAAGGTCACATGAACTGCGACCTATGCTGATAATTTATGTCTTCCTTTTGCTCTTCTAGCGGCTAATACTTTTCTACCGTTAGATGTGCTCATTCTTGATCTAAATCCATGAACCTTAGCTCTGGAACGCTTTTTTGGCTGAAATGTCATTTTCATTCGAAAACACCTCCTTTAAACTACCTTTTCTTTATGGTAAGCCTATTTACTCTATTTTAAATAGCATTACCATTATAGTAGGAAAGACATGCTACGTCAAGTAAATCTTTTGTTTTACCATGATTTTATCCGTTTTACCATCTATTATACTTTCTTTCTTTTTTCTTATTTTGTCGC
>DPVV01000196.1:5101-11288 GCA_003526525.1 Lachnoclostridium phytofermentans
TCGCATTTAAGAAATAACTGACTATTACTCTTTCGCACACTTAATGTTTTAGTCATTTCTCATTTTTCTTTTTCAGTGTTTTAGTTTCTTCCTATATATATGTTGTTTTTTTGACTTTGAATTTCCACGATATTTTGAATTATTTTAAATTCTATATGTTGTTATTAAAAATTTTAACCTTCCTTTATGTTACTATATGTTGATAAAAAAATCCGAGTTATCCACAAATTGTGGATGGATTGTGGATAACAGTGTTTATTTGTGTTAATATTTTATCTTATTGGTTTTATTCTCCTTGATAACACTAGCTATTTCTCTGTGGGTAACCCGTATAATGTTATTAACCATGTGTGTATTATCTATAATTTGCTGTGAATAAGTTATGGAAAACTAACAAAGTTGTGTTCATAAAAAAATATTAACATTGAAATGTTTATAGTTTTGTTATATATTATATGTGTATGGACTTTTGTGGACAAACTATACTAGATTAGAAAATGTTATCAGCAGCAAGTTAGCCTTATATCTTAGGTTTACTATTGCTGCGTCTTTTGTCGTAAGAGTAACCTCTTACGGTAATTATAATATATACAGAGAAGGGCACGGGTTTTACTATGAAAAGCTTGATTCAAGAAAAATGGAATGAAATTTTGGAGTTTTTAAAAATTGAATACAATGTTACAGAGGTTTCCTATAAAACTTGGCTTCTTCCTCTTAAAGTATATGATGTTAAGGATAATGTAATTAAGCTTTCTGTAGATGATACAAAAATCGGTGCTAACAGCTTAGATTTTATTAAGAATAAATACAGTCAGTTTTTAAAAACTGCTATTGCGGAAGTGATTAATAAAGATTTCGAAATTGAATTTGTACTTCTTAGCCAGACGAAAGTGGACGAAAAAGTACAACCTCCTGCCGCGAATAAAGTAAAAAATGAAAGCTTATCTTACTTAAATCCACGTTACACGTTTGACACATTTGTTGTTGGTGCGAATAACAATTTGGCTCATGCTGCATCTTTGGCTGTTGCAGAATCGCCGGCAGAAATTTATAATCCACTATTTATTTATGGTGGAGTAGGTCTTGGAAAAACCCACTTAATGCATTCCATTGCTCATTATATCTTAGAACAAAATCCGAATTCCAAAGTACTCTATGTAACGAGTGAAAAATTTACGAATGAGCTAATTGAATCCATTCGTAATGCTGATACTACTCCAACGGAATTTCGAGAAAAATATAGAAATATTGATGTTTTATTAATCGATGATATTCAATTTATTATTGGTAAAGAACGAACTCAAGAGGAGTTTTTCCATACATTTAATACCTTACACGAATCAAAAAAACAGATAATTATATCTTCCGATAAACCACCAAAGGATATTTTAACATTGGAGGAACGTTTAAGATCCCGCTTCGAATGGGGCCTTACGGTAGATATTCAGTCTCCAGATTACGAAACCAGAATGGCAATTCTTAAGAAAAAAGAAGAACTTGATTGCCTAACAATAGATGATGAAGTTATGAAATACATTGCTTCTAATATTAAATCAAATATCCGTGAACTTGAGGGAGCATTAACTAAAATTGTAGCTCTTTCCAGGTTAAAAAAGAAAGAAGTTGACGTAATCTTAGCAGAAGAAGCTCTCAAAGATTTAATCTCACCTGATAATAAAAAGACGGTAACACTTGATCTTATCATTGAGGTTGTTTCGGAGCATTTTACTACAACAACTTCTGAAATTTATTCAGATAATCGCAGTAGAAATATTGCTTATCCTAGACAAATTGCGATGTACCTTTGTCGTAAGTTGACTTCTCTTTCTCTAACAGACATTGGTAAGATGATGGGAAATCGAGATCACTCTACCGTGTTACATGGATGTAATAAAGTAGAAAAAGATATTAAGAAGGATCCTTCCATGCAGAATACGATTGATGTATTAATTAAAAAAATCAATCCTACTCCATAATATCTTTCTTATATAAAGTGAGGAGATTTTCTGACTCACTTTATGTTTCGTTGATATCAAGTTAGGTGTTCATTACTTTCTTGTTTTCACTAGGTCTCATGAGGATAGACCTTTAGTTTTTATACCCTTTTTTCTGAATTGTTTATAAACTTAAGAAACTTTTAAAATGTTATCCACATTCACTCGTTTAAATACTGTTATTTTAGTGTTTAAACGCTATTGATAACTTGATAATCGTTCTTAGCATGTTAATATAATTTTAAAATTGGTTCAAAACTATTCACATGGTTATTCTTTCTTGTAAGACTTTCGTAGTAAGGGCTTGAGGCACTTATACACTTCCTAACACCCCCTACTACGATTACTAATAGATCTATTAATTATTTATATATAAAAAATCGCTGAAGGGAGTTATGCACAAAATGAAAATCGCTTGCCAAAAGAATGAATTGTTAAACAGTGTCAATATTGCTTTGAAAGCAGTTTCTTCAAAATCGACAATGCCTATTTTAGAATGTATCGTTATTGAAGTTCAAAATGATACGATTAAATTAATTTCGAATGATATGGAACTTGGTATCGAAACTATTGTAAAGGGTTCTGTAATTTCGAGTGGATCTGTAGCAATTAATGCAAAAGTTTTTTCTGAAATTATAAGAAAGCTACCGGATAATGAGGTAACTGTTGAAACAGATGAGAAGTTTATGGCGACTATTACCTGCGAAAAAGCAAAATTTACAATAGCAGGTAAATCTGCAGAAGAATTTCCTATGTTACCGACGATCGAAAAGCAGGAAGCAATTGAATTATCACAGTTTACACTAAAAGAAGTTATTCGCCAGACTGTTTTTTCTATTTCGGATAACGAAAGTAATAAAATTATGACAGGTGAACTTTTTGAGATAAATGGCAATGAACTTAGAGTGGTTTCACTAGATGGTCATCGTATTTCGATACGTAAAGTGGAACTTAAAAACTCCTATGATCCGAAAAAAATCATTGTTCCAGGAAAAACACTACAAGAAGTAAGTAAAATTTTATCAGGAGAAATCTCTGATGAAGTACTCATTTACTATACCGATCGCCATGTTTTATTTGTATTTGATGATACTTTAGTACTTTCAAGATTAATTGAAGGGGAGTATTACAAAATTGATCAAATGCTTTCCGGAGACTATGAAACAAAGGTTAAAATTAATAAAAAAGAATTTTTAAGCTGTATTGATAGAGCTACTTTGTTAATTAAAGAAACTGAGAAAAAGCCAATTATTGTTGGTATTGAAGATAAAAAATTAGAATTAAAAATCAATACATCCATTGGAACCATGGACGAAGATATTGATATTGAAAAAGAGGGAAAAGATATTTTAATTGGCTTTAATCCTAAGTTTTTAATCGATGCACTTCGTGTAATTGATGATGAAGAGGTAGATATTTATCTCATTAATCCCAAGGCACCATGTTTTATAAAAGATAAAGAGGAATCTTATATTTACTTGATCCTTCCAGTAAGTTTTAATGCAGCACAATACTAGATATATTTAAAATTATTGTTAACAAAATATTAGATTACAAAGTATTTATTAACGAAAAATCATGAAAAATCTAGAACTTTCCTCTGTATTTCATGATGATATTTTAGCGTGATACAGCGCGCAGATTGGTTGATATATGGAAAAAATAGTATTAAGAGAAGAATTTATTAAATTAGGCCAGGCTTTAAAAGCTGCCGGACTCGTTGATTCAGGAGTCGAAGCGAAAGATGTTATTACCGAAGGACTTGTAAAAGTGAATGGTGTTGTAGAATATCAAAGAGGAAAAAAACTTCATGGTGGTGACTCTATTGAGTTTAACAATGAAATCATTCAAATCGTCGATCATGTATAAATCATCTAACTAAATTCATCTTCACGTTTTGTGAAGTCTCTAATATCGCCCCTATGTGTATTTATGTATTTTTATGCATAGGGGTGAATATTGAATTTTCAATTATAATTTATAAAAAGTTTAGAATTTAATAATATTGTCGATGCTTTAAAAAAATTATGCTTTTTACTGGAATTCTACTTGCATTATAGTGTATAATGAGAGATAGGGATTTTTGTCTGATAGAAATTAATTAAAAAATAAGGCAAAATGAAAGTGCTGGTTAATTTAAAATCTTCGCCAAAATTTTGCTCGATTTTTTAGAGGTTTTATGATCGGGATTAGTATAAAATGATTAGATAGTTGGTGCAGGGATGATTGTAAAGTCTCTTGAATTGAGTAATTTTAGAAATTATGAGAACTTATCTATGGAGTTTTCTCCATCGACTAATATTTTGTATGGAGACAATGCTCAGGGAAAGACAAACATACTCGAAGCAGTGTTTCTTTGTGCTACCACAAAGTCACACAAAGGAAGTAAGGATAGAGAAATTATTAAACTACAGTCGGAAGAAGCACATATTCGCATGCGAATAAATCGGGACGATGTGGATCATCGGCTTGACATGCATCTTAAAAAAAATAAACCCAAAGGCGTGGCTATTAATGGGATTCCGATTAAACGATCCTCAGAATTATTCGGTATCATTAATGTTGTATTTTTTTCTCCGGAGGATTTATCCATAATTAAAAATGGACCTAGCGAACGTAGACGATTTATTGACATGGAACTTTGTCAATTAAGTAAGCTATATCTACACAATCTGATAAATTACAACAAAGTTTTAAATCAGAGAAACAATTTATTAAAGCAAATAGGTTTTAATAAAAGTTTATTGGATACGCTTTATGTGTGGGATCAGCAGCTAATTCGTTTTGGTTCTGCATTGATTAAAGAGAGAGATTCCTTTATGAAAAGCATGAATGAACTTATTATTACACTACATAAAAAACTTAGCGATGGAAAAGAAGAATTAGAAATCGTTTATGAACCAAATGTAGCGGAAGATGAGTTTGAAAATAAACTGAAAAAGAGTATGGAACGTGATATAGCCTTAAAGGTAACAAACGTTGGACCTCATCGAGATGACCTTAGTTTTCTAATCAATGGTCAGGATGTAAGAAAGTATGGATCACAAGGGCAACAAAGAACTGCTGCATTATCTTTAAAGCTTGCGGAAATAGAATTAGTAAAACAGGTAACAAAAGATAAACCAATTTTACTGTTAGATGATGTATTATCTGAGTTAGATAGAAAAAGGCAAAATCAGCTATTAGACAGTATTGTTGGAATTCAAACTATTGTAACCTGTACCGGTCTTGAAGAATTTGTGAATAACAGAATAGAGACGGATCGAATTTATAAGGTTATTCAAGGAACTGTTGAACAGGGATAAAACATTTAATGCATAAATTGCAGGAGGCTAGATATGAGTAAGGATTACGGAGCTGACCAAATACAAATTTTAGAGGGATTAGAAGCGGTGAGAAAGCGACCAGGTATGTACATTGGAAGTACTTCTAGTAGGGGTCTCCATCACCTGGTTTATGAAATCGTGGATAATGCTGTCGATGAGGCTTTGGCTGGATATTGTAATACCATCGACGTATCTATTAATCCAGACAATTCTATTACTGTTATTGATAATGGTAGAGGTATACCGGTTGAAATAAACAAGAAAAAAGGAATTTCTACGGTTGAGGTTGTATTTACCATTCTACATGCTGGTGGAAAGTTTGGCGGTGGAGGATATAAAGTATCTGGTGGATTACATGGTGTAGGTGCATCTGTAGTTAATGCGCTTTCCGAGTGGTTAGAGGTAACCGTAGAAGTTGATGGAAAGATGTACAAGCAACGTTATGAACGTGGAAAGGTGATAGAACCGTTACGTGTTGTTGGTGAATCTGATCGCACAGGAACAACGGTTTCATTTTTGCCAGATAGAGATATTTTTGAGGAAACCGTTTATGAGTATGATATTTTAATACAACGGTTACGTGAGATGGCATTCTTAACAAAAGGCCTTAAAATTATTTTAAGAGACTTAAGAACTTCTGAGGAAGAAGAAAATGCTGAGCCAAATGTGAAAGAATTTCACTATGAAGGCGGTATTAAGGAGTATGTTCAGTACCTAAATAAACATAAAACAAATCTATATCCTGAGATAATTTACTGTGAAGGGTCAAGAGATAGTGTTTATGTTGAAGTTGCTATGCAGCACAATGACTCTTACTCAGAAAGTTGTTATAGCTTTGTAAATAATATCACCACACCAGAAGGTGGT
>DPVV01000039.1 GCA_003526525.1 Lachnoclostridium phytofermentans
ACATGTTCAATACTAGTATCCATACCCAAATGTTCGAGTGCCTTTTTTACATTTGATTCTAGCTCATTACATTTAGCACAGCCAGAACCAAGTACTTTTACTGCTTTACCTGTTTCCATCGCAGCCTTTGCTTTAACCATCGTTTCAGTATTGTATTCTCCCCCGCAACAACCACTACTTTTCTTATTTTCTTTTTTCTTTCCTATACCGAATAATGCCATAATAAAACTCCTTCTTTCATAATAATTATATCTACTTAAGTTTCTATATTGTAAAATAACTATTTACTTTTCAAACATTCTAAAATCCCATATAGAACATATACAAAGCTATCATAAGTATTATACTTCCTAATATAATTTTTAATAGCTTACTATACCTTCCATACTGACTACTACTAGTTAATTTTTGTACAAATCCAATACATGTGCCTGCAACGATCGATATTATGGCATGCCCTATGGAGTAAAGCAAAAGTAAAACTATTCCCCAAACAATACTACCTTTACCAGCTACAATGGCTAAAAGGGCAATCAGTACAGGAGTGGAACAAGGTGACGAAAAAACACCTGCCAATATGCCAGCAATTAGCGCTCCTATATATCCTCTTTTATTATTCTTAGACAATAGAAATATTGATGGGATAAAACTATATAGTTCCCATGTTTGCAATGCCATAAAAACCATTAATACACCTAGTATTAGATACCACCATTTCGCTGATGTACCAACTAAATTA
This sequence comes from Lachnoclostridium phytofermentans, assembly GCA_003526525.1. Taxonomy (GTDB): domain Bacteria; phylum Bacillota; class Clostridia; order Lachnospirales; family Lachnospiraceae; genus Lachnoclostridium. The sequence goes on from DPVV01000039.1 coordinate 740, forward strand.
CCCGCTAGAGAAGCTAGTGTTCCTAGTATGGTGAATGTTATAGCTGAGCCTACAGCAAATGTAATGGATAAGTACAAAGATTTTTTTGTACTTTTTAGTCCGGTACCCCCTACTACACTAATAATTAAAGGAATAGTGGAAAGAGAACAAGGAGTAAATGATGTTAATATACCAGCTAACAGAGCTAAAAGTGGAGCTATCCAATGAGTATCTTTAATAAGATCTGATAGTGACGCTAATACATCATTCACCTTTACTCTACCCCCATTTCCATAAATATTTTTTTCATTTCTTCTTCAGTAATACTACCTTGATGGGCAGTAAAAACATGTTCTCCTGTGTCCTTCGTACTATACAGACTCAACTCTATTTCATTCGAAATATCTTCACTCGGTTTATAAGGTGTTCCATCTGAATTAAAGAAGAATTGTGTTGGAATAACTGTCATTGGGAAACCATCCGAAGCACTTGCATTTTTCCAAACATCAATGAAATGAACAATTGCTTTTCCATTCCATTCGCTATGCAATTTTTGTAATACGGGTGCCATTTGTTTGCATGGAATACATGAGTCTGAGCCAAAGTCGATGACAATTGGTAGACCTTCTAATTTTAGTTCAGCTAAATCAATCTCATTTATTTCTAAAGGTAGCATATTTTCACTATTATCAATTTTATTACTTTCTTTTTTTAATAGAAAAATACATATAATCGCAATCACTATTAGTAAAGGTATTACTCTTTTTGCCCATTTCTTTGTCATCGTATTTTGATTTACTCCATCCATGAAATGCCCCCATACTTAATTTATTTCTTCAAACAATCACTAATCTAAAATTATTATATCTAACACTGTATGAAAAATATCTAAATTATTAAAACAGAAACTGTATAGCATTAAAAAGGTAACCGATAAAAATAATTCCAACGGTAACGATTCCTATAAATGTTACTAACAACTTTGGTTTTACAGCTTTTCTTAACATAATTATTGAAGGTAAAGATAAAGCAGTAACTCCCATCATAAAACTTAAGACAGTACCAAGACCCACACCCTTTGAAAATAGCGCCTCTGCAATCGGTAGTGTACCAAAGATATCTGCGTACATAGGTACACCAATAACTGTTGCTAAGATAACAGAGAATGGGTTTTCTGACCCTAATATGCTTTGTATTATGTGTTCTGGTATTACGTTGTGGATTAATGCACCAATACCAACTCCTATTAATACATACCAGAATACTTTCTTAACTGTTGAAAATACTTGCTCTTTTGCATAAGTAATTCTTTCTGATTTTGTTAAATCTGGAGATTCAATATCTATACTATTACCATCTTTTACAAAGTCTTCAACATATTTTTGCATTCCTAACTTTTCAATTAAAGTTCCACCAACTACCGCAAGAACTAGTCCTACAACAACATATGCTACAGCTATTTTTGTACCAAAAATGCTCATTAATAGTACTAACGATCCTAAATCTACTAATGGAGAAGAAATTAAAAATGAGAATGTTACTCCTACCGGTAATCCTGCACTACTAAAACCTATGAATAAAGGTATCGATGAGCAGCTGCAAAATGGTGTTACAGTACCAAGTAATGCTGCTAAAATATTTGCCGTAACTCCTTTAAATCTTCCAATAATTCTTTTTGTTCTCTCTGGCGGAAAGTAGCTTTGTATATAAGAAATAATAAATATTAGTAAAGATAGTAAAATAAATATCTTAACAGTATCATAGATAAAAAACTGTATACTTCCTCCAACTTTCTCATTAATATCCAGTCCTAGTGCTGATAAGCCCATACCAATTAAATCATTTAACCATTTCATTCCTAATATCTGTTCTTCAAACACTGACCATATAGTCTTAAAAAATTCCATTTATTTTCCCCTTTCTCATATTGATATATCTACATATGTAGATGTATAAGTCATTAAAAAACCATCATTCTGATGGCTAAATTAATTATTAAATTATCATTTCTTCTATTATTTTCTTTGCTTTGGTAATACCATCAACATTTATAGAATAATGAGTCCATTTACCATCTTTTCTTCCACTTACTATACCTGAATCACATAATATTTTCATATGATGAGATAGAGTCGATTGGCTTATATCTAACTCCTCAAGTAACTTGCAAGCACATTTTTCGTTCTGCTTTATTAATGATAATATTTCTAAGCGTGTTTCATCACAGAACGCTTTAAAAATCTTGGCTTTATCGGCATTTACCATTATCTTATCCTCCCTTCATATCTAATATCATCGATATATAATATACATAACATATTGATATATGTCAATATGTTTTTTAAATAATACACGAAATTCATTAAAAATCTTATTAGATTTTCCCTTCGCGAATATTTAAGAGACTAATATATACTCGGAAACAAAAATGTTCACTTTTTACATTCATCTCGTAAGCTTTTTACTCTAACTATCCAGCAGCGAATCAATACTATCAAATAAGTCCTTGATTAACATAACATATTCAATGTAATTTACTTTACTTTTTTTAAGATTTACAATGCAACTCACGGAATGTTTATAGTCATTATGACCAAGTACAAGATTTGTTGAAAAATACTTATTATGTTTAATCATTCCTAAACTTACAAGTTTTGATTTTACCAATTCATTAATAACATTAGAATCTACTTTATTAGCTAATGATATTAAGCTATAAATATCTCTTGCTAAGTAATAGCTCCGTATATCATAGTTTATATAATAATGATAATCTAAATCTTTATTCGTTATTACTATATCTCTTCTTCTATTTGATCGGATATAATAATTAAGTTTAACATTATGCTTATAGCATACATCAATGATAGTTTGGTGAGAACAAAAAAATACCACTTGATTCTCATGCTCTAGTATACACATTGGACAGTATCCAATCTTATTCACATCCACATTAAAAATATCAATTTTTTTTAATGATTCATGCATACTTCTCTTACTAAAAATAATTTTATTGATTCTATTTCTATATTCTTCATCTGGTAATACTAATTTTAGTAAAGGTAACAACGTATGTTTATCGATATACTCTTGCAATGTCATATTAATATTTTTAAGAGCGCCTTGTATATCGTTAATGTAGTGAATAGAGTAACACTTTCTGGATGAACCAAAAAGATTGGAAATTGTTCTCTGATAACTGTTATTACCAGTAAAAAGAAAATATCTATTTAAATAGCTATAAAGCATTTCTCCCATAATAATTGGTGGATAATCAAAGTTATTCATACAAATCTGGACCTTCTAAAATTTTTAGTTTGTACTCCGATTCTTTTTTATCAATACTAGCTTTATTCCTGTTTTCTAGTTCAATTATTAGCTTTATGAAATAAAGATTTAACTCATTTTCTTCCATTAACAATAAATCAGGTATTTTATTTGCCTCTTTATCAATTACATTAGATAATTGTTTTACTGTATATTTACTACCAAATAACTTTTGAATATTTGAAATAATATTACTCTTCTTATTATTCTTACTATTAACTGATTTATTACGCTCTTTGTCAGTAATCAAATCAATGGCATTCTTTTGAGAAACTGAATTAATTAATGTGTCTTTTATTTTCATTTCCTTAGTCGAATAATACAAATCCTCATATTTTATCAAGGTACTCAAACGTGACCTCTCACTCAACATCTTTCTTGTTGACTGATAATACTTCTTTGAAGTTGCAATAATTAATTTATCAGTAATCTTTTCAATACCTGAATGTATGGCTTCTAATTGGACCATTTGATAAAGATTAATTACCCTATCTAGTATCCCTCCTGTTTCTTCGTAAAAGATTCTAGATGTTTCTTCTGTTAAGTTTGATACTTGCTTACACCACTGGTATC
>DPVV01000038.1 GCA_003526525.1 Lachnoclostridium phytofermentans
AGGATCAGCCAATTGTGCTATAATACTTCTGGTTAGCGGTAGAAGTCGATAGCGGATGGAGGATTCCGTATCATCTGGATGCAACATATATTTCATATGTTCCTCGGATTCTCTATAAAGAAAACCTGCAATAACTCCATCTTTTATCAAATACTGATAGAAGGAAGTTCTGATATCTTCTACCATATGAGTTAATTCATCTGTAAAAGTAAGATCGATTCCCTTGACAGCATTGCTAAGAAGTTCTAGGGTCTGTCCAGCCAGTGCTTGTGTCCAGGCACTTACTAGATTATCTTTTAACTTACTATTGGCCGGTTGTAAGGTATCATCCCAGTCCCCACCAGCGTAGGAAATTAGCGCGGTACCGGATAGATATCGATTCTTAATTGTAGTGACAGCACGCTTAATATGAGTTAATATTGTTTCTGGCTGATTGGTAGGCAAAGCTTCTTTCGCCGTACGGTAATCTACAAGCTCATTAAGAATGGATGCGTCTCCGGTTGCCTGTATATAATCGCTGACAGCTTTCAATGGCCAAAATACAACATCCCCATGACAATCTTCTTGATGCATAGGATAATTATCAAACATAAACCATTGAGGCCACTCAAATACTCCCTCTATCTGATGGGAGAATAGAGTTAATAGAATGTGTCGTGCAAGTTGAAAATGTCCTGTAGCTAAGAAAAATTCAATCGGACCTTGGCATACATCTCGTGTACCCCATGCTGCGCCACCAGATTGTTCAAGACCATGTGGAGAAGCGAAATGGATTAAGGCATCATGAGCATACCAATGTATAATTGCATTTAACTTTTCAGCGGAAAGAGGAATCATACCATTTGAAGCACTTAATTTAAAATCACAAATCAAATGATCATAGTAATTACGATAAGCCTCCATTTGCTCTTTATAATCATACTGCTCTAAAAACGGAACTACATTTCCTGTATCGAAGCCTTGCATAACAATATCAAAGCCAGACGATTGAGGTATTTCGATTGATAACAAAGATGGATTGACCGTCGTATTATTTTGAAAGAAGATGCGATCGTCTGATACAGTACTGTTCTCTGGTATTCTCATTCTAAACGAAAGCTCAGGATAAAAATCATTTGTAATAACAGGTGCGTCTGGGTAAAACTGTAGTACATTACCCTCTCTCGTCATTCTAATTTCATGTTCATACTCATTCGGTCCTACGGTGAGTTGATGAGTAACTATATAATCATAGTTTTTATTTCCGAGAGATTGAACTTTTAGTACAATTTCTGGTCGATCATACATTACAAAGGAGGTTATCATTAAAACATCCTCATCTAACTGATAATACCAGGTACTGCCCGCAACATTCATCTCATAGGCAGCTGGTAGGGTAAGCTGTCTATAGCAATCACCAATTTTTACAAAGATTCTTTGGCCGCTATCTTTTTGAGTATTTAGTAAACCTCTGTGATTGGATAGTAGTTTATTATAAGTTGTATTTCCTACTACAAACTGGCAGTTAAATGCGCCATACATATAGTTTGTAGAACTTACCACACCTTGAGGAACCTTAGTTACATCAAAATTTGTCATAAGAATATGTCCCTGCGGACGTTCTACCACCAATTCTTTTTCTTGTAGTACAACATGACTTTTATCTGGTGTGAAAAAGGAAAGTAAGGATTCATCCTTTTTTTCTTCAAGCAGTCTCTCTGGGAAATAATGTTCTACCTGTTCAGTATTCCAATGAGAAGAAGCGTAAGGATCTCCTAGGTTACAAAGTGCAGGAACATTAACAGGCAAGAAATTTCCGGTCTCATGGTAAGCATAGGCTTTTTCTAATTCCTGTATGTATTCAATTTCACAGATTACTTCTGGATGGTTAACTTTGCAAATACCATAAAAAGAGAATTGCTTTGTTCCGGAGAGTGAAAAGACTTCAGTTTGAAGGGCAGTATGAGCTAACTCAAACTGTTTATTTTTACTTGGAAGATTCCCGTACAATGCTTCAGGGATATTTGTTTTTTTATAAGAAAGACCAAAAAATTGTGTGCCATCGGTGGAATAAGCAATGGAACGTATACCAAGGCTACCTTGTTGGAGGTATGGGAAAAATTTGTCTTGAGCCATGTTTTGTCTGGAACAAATAACATACCCGTAATCCCCTTGAAAAACACTATGGCCTAAGTATTGCGCTAAATACAATTCATTGGAATTAACACTTCCCTTTAAACCGATGCCAATATCTTGGGAATAAATGATATCAGCTTTATGGCAATTTCCAGAAAGAGATATGTCCCAAAACCAAATACCGTTTGGGGTTAGACGAAAAGTAACGGTATAGTTAATATCCTCTGCTACACCTTCAAAAATAAGTGTTGAAGCACCGGATTTTATAGTGCTTTTGGAATGCATCCCAATTAAAGGATAGAAAGCGATGGAATTTTCTTTGTATATTCGAAGATACAAATTATTGGTGGAACCATCCAATGTGGTAGCTCGAAAAGCATTAATCATAATGGATTCATGGATCCATTCGAAGTTGTCTCCTCCAGGTAAAAAAGTAAATGTGCTATTACCATTTTTTAAGATGATTGGAGCAGACAATGTTTTTAGTATCATATAGTTACCTCCTTCATAAAACAAGTGGAAACATTTCCAATTCACAAGAAGTATACAAGAATGAGTTTTAGATGTCAAGAAAAATAGTAAATATCAATAAATGTCGAAGGATATAAAAGGAAATATGATTATGGGGCAAATAATGGATAAAAAGATCGTTTGGATAAATTGCACAAATAAAAATATTATATATTGACATAATTGACATATTGACAAAAAATATGGAATGAATTATTATAAACATATCAAAACAGAAGGAAACGTTTCCAATCATTCGAACATTAATCTTATTTCCTAGTTTTGATAATAAAAAGATTGGAGGAACA
>DPVV01000382.1 GCA_003526525.1 Lachnoclostridium phytofermentans
CTTAGATTATCCCCTTAGTAATAAAGCTCAGGAATTACTTCATACTAGATATTTTGTAAAAAGAAAAAAATAAGGAGATCATAACTTTCACTTGTTACCTTTTTTAAAGAATGATATGATAAATGGTAATGTTAACTTGTATGTAAGGTAAAAAGCTTGTATGTAAGGAAAAAAACTTGTATGTAAGGTCGAAAGAAAAACACTTTCGCCCTTGTTTCCAACGTTATCAAATCGGATAGTAGATATGATATGTGATAGGTTCATTACGATTCAAAAGATTAATCATAAGGATGGTAAGAAAGTGAAAATATTATTAACAGCATTCGATCCCTTCGGTGGAGATAGTATAAATCCAGGTAGTGAAGCCCTCAATCTAATTAATTTAGAGCATGAGGACTTAGAGATCATAAAATTAATTGTTCCTACCGTATTTTACAAATCAATTGACACTGTGACGGAGGTAATCGAAAAAGAACAGCCCGATGTTGTTTTATGCCTTGGTCAGGCAGGAGGTAGAAAGGAAATTACACCAGAGCGAGTAGCAATCAATTTGGATGATGCAAGGATTTGTGATAACGAAGGGAATCAGCCAATTGACACAAAAATCTATGAAGATGGTGAATCTGCTTATTTTGCAACCATACCAATCAAGGCAATCGTCCAGAAATTAGCGGAAGCAAACTTACCTTCTGCTGTGTCAAATAGTGCTGGAACATTTGTCTGTAATCATTTAATGTATGGAGTGTTATACTATATTTCGAAACATCACAATAATATGAAAGCAGGCTTTCTCCATATTCCATATATGACCGAACAAGTAAAGCATATGGAAGATAAACCAGCATTACCTTTAAATCAAATTGTTCAAGGAATTGAATTAGCGATAAAGGCAATAGCATGCAACAAGATTGATATTAGAACGACTGGTGGAACCGAATGTTAAGAAATAAGAAGTAATATAAATGAAGAAATATCAATGAAGTAATAAATCATAATTATTATATAAATTAATAAAAAAGCTCGTTGTATGCAATTGTACTACAACGAGCTTTTTTAATATCAATTTCTAATTTGTACGTTAAGAGTTTTATAAATTACAATTTCATGTAATTCGAAGAACAATAGATACTTTATTAGTTTTCTTATTGCATAATCTAAGAACTAAATGTAATATTATACCATGTCAAAGTAAAATAACTAATGAATGCTATGAATGCTTTAATTTTTCAATAATTACAATACTTTATGAAGGGATGTAGGTAGAATTGAAGAGAAAGTTTCCAATTATAGTTTCGGGTATTTTATTATGTACAACATTATTTAGTGGCTGTAGCCACAAGATGCCTATTGTTGATAAATCTACAACAAATTTGAATTCGCAGAGTACAGACAATCAAAATCAAGGTTTAAATAATCAAGACTCAGATAATCAAAGTGTAAATAATCAAGATACAAACAATCAGAATACAAATAATCAAGTAACTCAAAACTCTGAATTAAGAAATTCACCAACATCTAAAGCCATTGTAATACCTGATAACAGTAAAATTGATTTAAATGAAATTGTAGCCCCAGACATCGAATTTGAACCAAAAGAAATTCCATCAAATCCAGCAATAACCTTTGTACATAATATGAAAATAGGGTGGAACCTTGGAAATACATTTGACGCAGTGAGTGATACGAATCTAATGGATGAACTAAAATACGAAAGTTCATGGAGCGGGATAAAGACAACAGAAGAGATGATTGTAGCTCTTAAAGAAACTGGTTTTCGGTCTATTAGAATCCCTGTATCGTGGCACAATCATGTTTCGAGTGATGATTTTATCATTAGCGAAGTATGGCTTAACCGAGTACAAGAAGTGGTTGATTATGCGATCAATAATGATATGTATGTGATATTAAATACTCACCATGATGTAAGTAAGGATTTTTATTATCCAAGCATAGAAAATTTAGAATCATCTAAAAAATATATAAACGCAATATGGACACAAGTAAGTGAACGATTCTCTTCCTATGGAGAAAAGTTAATATTTGAAGGGATGAACGAACCACGGCTTGCAGGTTCTAATTACGAATGGTGGTTAGATTTATCAAAACCGGAGTGTAAAGAAACAATCGAATGTATCAATCAATTAAACCAAGAATTTGTTGATACCGTTCGAAAATCAGGAGGAGAGAATACTTCTAGGTATCTTCTGATACCTGGTTATGATGCATCGTATCAATATGCTATTATTAATGATTTTAAGTTACCAAAAGATAGCATAAATGACCGTTTAATTGTATCGGTACATGCATATCTACCATATGACTTCGCCCTAAAAAGTCCGAAAGAAAGTGGCAGCATAACGAAATGGAATTCAAAAATAGCGGGATGTACCAAAGAAATAGATTCCTTCTTAAATAGTTTATATGGAAAGTTTATAAAAAATGGAGTTCCCGTAATTATTGGTGAGTTTGGCGCCAGAGACAAAGATAATAATTTACAGTCTCGTGTTGAGTATGCTACATATTATGTAGGTGTTGCTAGAGCAAATGGAATCACATGTTTTTGGTGGGATAATCATGCATTTAAAGGGGATGGGGAAAACTTCGGAATCTTTGACCGAAAGACTTGTACTATGAAATATCCTGAGATATTGCAAGGTTTAATGAAATACGCAGATTAATATACTATCTATAGTAGTAACTGTTAAGCCGATTTATTATTATAATAATTTATTGATATCTTTTTCTATATCGAGATAAGTAGTAAAAGAGTCATGATAGATTGCAGTTTTATAGGAATCCTTCCTCCTTCATTAAAATCTGTCATATTATAATGTAAGTTGTCGAAACAAAATCGTGTTTCAAAGAGGAAGAAACGGAATACTAGTATAGATAATAATTTTTAATGTGACATTGAGTCGTTAGACAAATGATAAATTTTCATGTATAATAGCCCTGTTGATATTGGATAACGAAAGAAATAATAGAGAAAGGTTTTGTTTATGAAGTGTTTAATAATTGGTAATAATGATATAACAGAGGAAGAATGTAAATGCATTACTGATGAATCCTATAAAGATAAGAATAAAAAAGAATTACCTAAAAAGGTGAAACGTATCATTGGTTGGAAAGGGATTTGTAAGTCTTGTCAAAATCATAAAAAACCATGATAAATAAAACAAGATATTGTCATGAATAAAGAATATTGGAGGAACTTATGATAGATAAGATTCAATTTTTAGAAACACTTCGTTCGTTAACGGAGATAGCAAAGGTATCAGATAATTCACTTTCGAAAGAGGATATCCTATCTCATTTTGAAGGAATGACACTTACGAAGGAACAACAGGATATGGTCTATCAATACCTGCTAACCCCAGTCGAAGAACGAGAAAAAGAAGAGGTAAATGAAGATTCTACATCTGTAGGATATGATTTATCTCAGGAAAACAAAGAAAAAAACTCAGTGTTTTTAGAAATGTACTTAGAAGACATCAAGGAATTACCAAGATTGACTACAGAGCAAGAAGAAAGAGCATATATCCGCTTAATCAATGGGGATACCACTGTAAGTCAAAGTATATCTGACCATTGGTTTTCGACAGTTGTAGAATTAGCAAAAAAATACGAATCCTATAGTGTAAATATGGAA
>DPVV01000381.1 GCA_003526525.1 Lachnoclostridium phytofermentans
AACCTTGTATTGTTAAATCGGTTGATGGCCACGGTGGGAGTGAAGTATTTCTTATAGAAAATGAAGAATATCAAGAAGATTTAACAAAGATTTTAAGTCTTAAAGCAAATAACTTTGTTATTCAACCATATATAGAAGGAAAGAAACAAGACTTACGTGTATACGTTCTTGGAAAGAGGATTCTTGGATGTATTCTTAGAACAGCAAACCTTGGCTTTAAATCCAATTTTTCTTTGGGAGGAACGGTCTGTGAATATCAGTTAAACTCAGAAGAAAATGAGCTTGTTCAAAAAATTATTAATGCATATGAATTTGATCTGGTAGGAGTAGACTTTTTAGTGGATGAGAAAGGGAATCTAATCTTTAATGAAATTGAGGATGTGGTTGGAGCTCGTATGTTATATCAATGTACGAAGATAAACTTAGTAAATGAGTACTTAAGTTATATTAAGAATGAGCTTTCGTTTTAACAAATGATATCGAATTATAATTAGGAGAAAAAATTCTGAAAAGAATTCTATCTTTCACGGAGTTAACACTAAGATTTATGGAAGTTTGTATTAAGTTTATCTCAGTATTTTAAATTAAGTACTCCATGGTGGTATTACCAACAATTGTACGATGCAAAATAAATATAGTATGTTATAATTAATTATGTTCCAATAATGATGGCGAAATTTGCACGCACACCGGCAAGCTTCGTCTGATACGAAAGACAAGATGTGGAAATACCGGGATCAATACATTATTACTGGCATAATAAAGTGTTGGGACTGTAATTACTAATTTACATGAAATGAAGGTAAAAAGTTAATAGCATGCGAAACTTTAAGCTGCAAAGGAAAAAGGAACTGTGCTAGGCTTGTCTTTGTGAAAACAAAAAAAAGCCTAACGCAGTTTTTTGACGTTTAATAATATGTTACATCAAAATATAATAAAATCATACTTATAAGTATATACATAATACAAAACAAGGAAGTGGATCAATTCACATAAGTAGTAACGGTCCACAATAGTTTTATTAACGTATAAAGATTTGAAAATGCCCGAACTTATAGGAAAGGATATTTTGAACTGTTATTCACCTGCTCATTCTGGCTTTTTAGGAAGAAGAATAGTAATGATAAGAAAACAAAAATATTAGTTATTATAATAAGTCAGATACAAATAAATAATAATGATATCCCTTTTTTTCTTAAAATTATTTGTTATAATGAAAGAAAAGGTATATAGAAGGTAGGAGGAGCTTTACATGAAGACTGATATAGAAATTGCTCAGGAAGCAAAAATGATACACATTCGTGATGTTGCAAAATCGTTAGGTATCACAGAAGATGATTTGGATTATTACGGTAAATACAAAGCAAAGTTTACAGATGAGCTCTGGAATGAAATTAAGGATAGAGAGGATGGTAAGCTAATCCTTGTTACGGCAATTAATCCAACCCCTGCCGGTGAAGGAAAGACAACTACTACGGTTGGTCTTGGGCAAGCGTTTGGCAGATTAAATAAGAATGCTGTTATCGCACTTAGAGAACCATCTTTAGGTCCATGCTTTGGAATTAAGGGTGGCGCTGCCGGTGGTGGTTATGCTCAAGTTGTGCCTATGGAGGATTTAAACCTTCATTTTACAGGTGATTTTCATGCGATTACTTCAGCAAATAATCTATTAGCAGCTATGCTTGATAATCATATCCAACAAGGAAATACCTTAGACATAGATACGAATCAAATTGTTTGGAAACGCTGTGTTGATATGAATGATAGAGTGCTTCGAAATATTGTTGTTGGACTTGGAAGAAAAGCAGATGGAGTGGTTCGTGAAGATCATTTTATTATTACCGTGGCTTCTGAGATTATGGCGATTCTTTGCTTAGCGAGTGATATGAATGATTTAAAGGATAGGTTAAGCAGGATAATTGTCGCATATTCTTACGAGGGTAAGCCAATCACTGCGAAAGATTTGAATGCGGTAGGATCAATGGCTGCGTTATTAAAGGATGCTATCAGGCCAAATCTAATTCAAACCTTGGAAAATACACCTGCCATTATTCATGGCGGACCATTTGCGAATATTGCTCATGGATGTAACTCAGTAAGAGCAACAAAAACAGCACTGAAGCTAGCGGATTATGTAATTACAGAAGCAGGTTTTGGTGCGGATTTAGGAGCTGAAAAGTTCTTAGATATCAAGTGCCGAATTGCAGATTTAAAACCAGCAGCAGTAGTATTAGTGGCTACTGTTCGAGCACTTAAATACAATGGTGGAGTTGCAAAAACTGATTTATCTACAGAGAACTTAGAAGCTTTAGAAAAAGGTATTGTAAACCTAGAGAAGCATATAGAAAACATTCAAAAATACGGTGTCCCAGTAGTTGTTACGTTAAATAAATTTTCAACAGATACCGAATGCGAATTATCTTATGTGAAACGGTTTTGTGAGCAAAGAGGATGCGAATTCTCCTTATCTGAAGTTTGGGAAAAAGGTGGCGAGGGTGGTATTGATCTTGCAAATAAAGTAATCAAGACCATTGAAACCAAAGAGAGTAACTATCATGTCTTGTATCCAGATGAGATGTCACTTAAAGAGAAGATGGCGACTATCGCAAAAGAGATATATGGAGCGGATGGAGTAACCTTTGATCCAGCTGCGTTAAAGGAATTAGGACGCTTGACCGAGTTAGGGTTTGGACATCTGCCTGTTTGTATGGCTAAAAACCAATACAGCCTATCGGACGATCCAAGCAAACTAGGAAGACCGACAAACTTTATCGTAAATATTCGAGAAGTATACGTTTCTGCAGGCGCTGGATTTGTTGTCGCAATTACAGGAACTGTAATGACTATGCCTGGATTACCTAAGGTTCCGGCAGCAGAGCATATTGATGTGAATGAAGAAGGAGTTATAACGGGACTCTTTTAAGTTTGTATGATAAAAGTAGGTAAGAAGTTAAAATTTACTTATTAGAATCATATGATGACATAGGAATTTACTATTGGATGCATTCTGGGCATAATTCTTATTAAATTGGATACATTTTTAAGCACAACTTCATATTAAATGGATTCATGTCCAGATATAATTTCTATTCATATGTA
>DPVV01000312.1:0-11481 GCA_003526525.1 Lachnoclostridium phytofermentans
GACGCTCTTCCGATCTGATTATAACCATAATTTTTAGCTCTTAATGTTGCAGTCAAAACAGAGCTGATTTTTAATAACTCACCAGCTCCCAAGGATGCACCTATCTCTAATCTCATCAGAGTATCTCTAATATCTGGTATTCCAGAGAAGGAGAGTGTACCCTTTGCATAGAGTCTTGTTAGTGCATCCGTTGTCTCTTGTTGCATCTGAACAATATCTTCTAGTTTGGTTAGTGGCAATAGCTGATGACACTTTTCCCGTCCAAGAGAAGAACCAGCAAGAGCACTGAGTTTTTCTATAATTTTATGATATTCTAATGTACGTAACGCTTTTTCATTCATAATAACTCCCATCTGTGTGCTTAGCACACATACAAATCAAGATGTTCTAACTCCCATAATATATCAAACATCGCTCCTCATTGTCACTGATCAATGCTTCAAGTGCAAATCCCTTGAAATCCACAACGATAGAGGCACTCTTATTTTACTATATTTTATAATAAAAGTAAAACAACTCTATTACTAACTGTGATTATTTAAAGCTTGTTTTTCAGATATTTTAGTTATTCATGAAAAGAACATCATTAACTTTTCCTTGTCATGAATAAAACAAAGGATACGATATAGGATTAGGACTAAACTAATATCTATTAGCTTTACTAATCCTTTCCCTATCGTATCCTATTTCCTACCCAAAAAACTTATTTTGCTTCCTCCCAAGAATGGTGATGGAGATTTCCAAGTAGACGCATATGATCAAAGTTTTGCTGTCTTAATGCCTCATATAGTACAATTGCTACAGAATTGGAAAGATTCAAAGAACGGATTTCTCCAATCATTGGGATACGAATAGAGGTATCCTTATTATCTAATAAGATTTCCTCTGGTATTCCTGCACTTTCCTTTCCGAACATAATAAAACAATCCGGTTCATAAGAAACATCTGTATACACATGTCTAGCTTTCGTTGTTGCCATATAGATTTTTGCATTTGGATTTCTTCGCAAAAAATCATCATAGTTTTCATATACAGTAACGTCTAAGTCTTTCCAATAATCAAGACCCGCACGCTTAATTTCTTTTTCATCTAAACGAAATCCCAGTGGCTCAATTAAGTGTAGCTTAGTTCCGGTGGCCACGCAAGTTCTTCCTATATTACCTGTGTTCGCAGGAATTTCTGGCTCAAATAATACAATATTCATAGTTTTCCCTTTCCTTCGCATCTTTTTGCGCATCCGTAGCCTACTTAGTAGGCTGGATATTTGTGCTGAGGACGATGTAAACACAAATATCCGAGTAAAAAAAATAATAAATTTTCTTTCACTCTTCCTTTCAAACATTTAAGGGTGCTACCATATGGCAGCACCCGAGTTAGTTTCCTTTTATTGCAACGTTAATTTCAATCGTTTTACCATCATCATAAATTAATGGAATACAAATATTTGCAGCAAAGTTATTTGTAAACTTCACAGTTCCTGTACACATCGTCGGAGGCGTGATATCCACTTCGATTCCTTTGGTAGAAAATACAGTTGCTGTATTACCTAAAATCATGTTACATAGCTCACAGATGGCACTCTTAGACAAATCATCCAGTTCGGTTAAGGTCATCATACACATTTTAGATGCGATATCGAGTGCTACCTTATCTTCAAAGCTTAAGATAACCTGACCACTCATCTCCCCAGTTACTCCAAGCATGATAAGTAATGACTGATCCGCAATTACTGCTTCTTTTGTGGATGGCTTACCTACTTTGGCATCAATCATTACCATGTCTTTCAGTACTTTGGTTGCTGCTATTAAAAACGGATTTATATAGTCTGCGCTTATAACCGCCATTTTCCCTCCTATGTATCAACACGTTTTATCCATACAGTAGAAATACGTTTGATGCTATCTTATTGTTAACAGTAAGATAATAAGCAAATCACATAGACTTAGCACTAAACTCTAAGGAGTAAGTGATAAGTTATGTGCGCTTATTCTCTAAAATGTTCCATTTTTTCTTTGATTATATCACGTTTTGGAATATATTATCAACTTATTTTCACATTATCTGTGTTTTTTTACAAATCTAGCCATTCTTTCTAATGCTTCTTTTAAATTCTCAATAGAATAAGCATAGGATATACGAAGAAAACCTTCGCCACAATCTCCGAATGCTGTACCAGGTACTACTGCTACCTTTTCTTCATGAAGTAAAGCATTTGCAAATTCATCACTGGTCATTCCAAGACTCTTAATGCATGGAAATACATAGAAAGCACCGAATGGTTCAAAACATTCTAATCCCATTTCATGTAGCGCATTTACTACATATCTTCTCCGCTTATCATAATCATCTCGCATCATCTCCACATCTGGATCACCTGCACGAAGTGCTTCCACTGCAGCATACTGACTTGTGGTTGGCGCACACATGATAGCAAATTGATGGATTTTAGTCATCTGCTCAATAATTGCTTTTGGACCAGCTGCATAGCCTAGTCTCCAGCCTGTCATTGCATACGATTTAGAGAAACCATTGATAACAATAGTCCTTTCCTTCATACCAGGTAGACTTGCAATGGATACATGCTTCGTACCATACGTAAGCTCACTATAGATTTCATCCGATAGAACAAATAAATCCTTCTCAATAACTACTTCTGCAATTTCCTTTAACTCTTCTTCGGTCATAATTGCTCCAGTTGGGTTATTTGGAAATGGTAAGACTAAGATTTTTGTTTTGTCTGTTATCGAATCTAACAACTCTTGCTTGGTTAATTTAAAATTATTCTCATTCTTTAACTCTATGATAACTGGCTTACCATCTGCTAATAATACGCATGGTAAGTAAGACACATAGCTTGGCTGCGGGATTAGTACCTCATCCCCTTCATCTATCATTGCGCGAAGTGCAGCATCAATTGCCTCGCTACCACCAACCGTAACGATTACATCATGGCGGTAATCATAAGTTAAATTGCATCTGCGATATAAATAATTACAAATCTCTTTTCTTAGTTCAACAAGTCCGGAATTTGAAGTATAAAAAGTCCTACCTTTTTCTAACGAATAAATACCCTCCTCACGAATATGCCAAGGAGTATCAAAATCTGGCTCTCCCACACCGAGAGAGATTGCATCTTTCATTTCACTAACAATATCAAAAAATTTACGTATTCCGGATGGTTGTATATTTACAACCTTATTATTTAATGGATTTCTCAAGGTGTAATCAGCATCCTTTCATCTTCTTTTTCATGCACTAGCGGCATACCATGCTCTTTATATTTCTTTAATACAAAGTGGGTGGCTGTACTTAAAACAGCCTCCATAGGGGCGAGCTTACTTGATACGAAATTCGCTACCTCACGCATACTCTTACCATCAATAATTACGGTAAGATCGAAACCGCCAGACATTAAATATACTGACTCTACCTCTTCAAATTTATAGATACGTTCCGCGATACGGTCAAAGCCTTGGCCCCTTTGTGGAGTAACCTTTACTTCAATTAAAGCAGTAACCTTCTCACTTTCGGTTTTATCCCAGTTAATCAGAGTAGGATACCCACAAATGATGGATTCTGCTTCCAATTCCTTGATCGCGGCCGCGACTGCTGCCTCCTCGGCGTCTATCATCACCGCCAGTTCTTTGGCAGTTAATTTACTGTTCTTGTCAATCGCTTTCAAAATCTTCTCTCTCATGCTAATCCTCTCCTTTACTAAATGTCAAAGGGAATCATTTTCCCAATGCGAATGAGTCTACTCGGATAGACCCTTATATATCTCATCGCCCTTAAAAGGCTCAAGATAACGTATTTCATCCTCTTTCCTTACAATCCTGTCTGGAGTGCTTGTTGTTTTACCAATCACTGTGGCAGGGATACCTTCACTGTTTAATTTTTCTACCAATGACTCTCCCTCTTTTGTAACAAACAAAACACACCCACCGGAATAAAGTAAGTAAGGGTTAAGATCAAGAGCCTCACATACTTCAATGGTCTCTTGAATTAGTAAGATGGAATCTAAGGCAATCTCCATTCCACACTGCAATGATTCCCCGATCTCCCAAAGTGCCGCAAAGATACCCCCTTCAGACACATCATGGGAGCATACGATATCAAAATCCTTTGAAACTTCCATATCCTTTTGTATCGATAGAAGTTCGCCGATTTTTTTACCACCTGCTAAAAAACTCTCTGTTAAACGTTCTTTTAATTTTTCTTTCCTCGATTCAATTAAAAGTTTTCTTGCGGCTAATCCAATATATTTAGACATTACGATTTGATAATCTTTTATGGAATCTTCTATCGATTTCTGCTTTTTATCCATCGTATTTGATTGCTTATTAACTTTTCCTGTTGCATGAATCGTTATAGTGTTTTGTGTCGCCCCTGCACCTACCATCGTTTCTCCAGATAACACTGGAATGGAATACAATGTACTTAATCGATTCAATTCTTTACTATAAACTTTCAGTTCCTGTTCATCTGCATGCCTTCGCAGTGTTAAAGCAACAGATACTGCAATCGGTTTTCCACCCTTTGCATAGATATTATTCACTGCTCGGTGAAAAACTGATTCTATTAGCCCAAACTGATTGCCCTGCATAGATGCTGTTGCAAAAAGCAAATCAGTACTTTCATCATAAAAAATCCTACCTGCATCCAGACTAATCACGGGTGTATTCTTTTGTTTCGTTCCTAAAAACTTTAAGACGGAACGTTTTAAAATAACCTCGCTTACTTTTCCCGTTTTCATATCTTTCTCCATTCTTTTTAACGTACTTTCCTAGAAACAATGTGCTAGTTTTCGAAACGATTTATATTAAGATACCCCCCTCGCTTCTCATTCACAATTCTTGAAAACTGATACTTAACTAGCATTATTTCTAGGTTTGACAGTACAATTAAGCGCTATTATACAACATCCTAGAATTTCTTTCAATAAATTCTTGGAAAATTTCTGCCATAAACTATTTAATTCCGATGGTTAGATGTTGTGGAGATGCCTCATACGTACTTGTATTTAATAAAATACGGTCGATAAGTTCTCCTTGGTAGTAGATTAAACGGTATAGTTCAACTTTATAACCACTATGAGCAGACTGTGTAACTTTCAAATAATTCTTCGGTTGATTTTTGTCGTAAGTAATAACTGCAGGACCTGGCTCAGTCGTTTCGAGAATAACCGATTCATAAGAAACTTTACGATTACTTTTATCTCTTGTTTCTACTCCACGGATTCGTACTGATATACTACCCGCTGGATCTGCAATCGCTTCAATTACAATCGGAGTTTCTAAGGTATTTTGAAAGCAAAAATCCATATAATCACCAGCAATCGCTGCATCCCTACCAAGTTCCACATAACTCACTGTCATGGAATGAGGATGCCGTTCCGTAACTTTTAATTCAGCCCCCAGCACTGCATTGTATAGCGTGGTGGATACTTGACAAACTCCTCCACCAATTGCATTGACAACGCTACCATCTTGATAGGTCCCTGCATCATCGTAACCATTTTCTTTTGTAATCGGAGAAATGGCCTTAACGGTTGAAAATACCTCACCTGGATTTACAACTTTAAGATGCATTTTCTTAGCCGCATTCACAATATTATTTTTTCTTGCTTTCGATGAGTTGTAAAAGTAGGTTGTGTATTGCCCCAAAATTGCATTGGCATCGATTTCTACATTTCCTGGCTTTAATGGAGTTGTATTTTCCGTAATTGCTTCTTTTCCTTCATCTGCAATGAAATCGGCGTTTGGTGTTACTGTTACCGACTCTGGTGAAATGGAAGGTGTTACATCAAATAAAGCCCCATCCAAAGTATGATTCTGTTCCTTTGGTGGGGCTTCATTATTGCATCCTACACAAATTATTACCATCAAACTTAATAGTGTAGTCATAAGGACATTTCGTTTCATTTTCATGATTGCCTCCATCAATATCTCTTATGCTCTATTGTTTGACATTTGGAATATATTTATGTATATTTTTCTTAAGTATATGCTATTGCAAATTCGTTTTAAAACGCGTAACCGCATTATTTTTTCTGTTACGCGAAGATACTTAAAATTGTTGGCACTACCATCGCTAAAATGAGTACTACACAAAGTACAACTGCCATGATTCGTTGCGTCTTTTTATTACGAAACATACATACACCTCTTTTCCAATAAAATTAACATAAGAAAGGAATAACACTATGCCTATTATACTTGGTATCATTCTAATACTTGGAGCTTGGATTGCTTATCAAAAAAGAAAATCTGAAAGAAATTCCAAGAAAAATTCCAAGATTTTCTGGGACAAAGAAAATCAGTCCAACTTAGTTCGTAAAAAGGACTTATCTACTCTGTCTTATATCACGATTCCTTATGACTCCCTACCTTTTAAGGAAACCGGTGATATCGAACTAGCTCAAATTCAAAAACAGTTGTATGAACTTCGCGAACAAAAGATAGTCAACCTGTCTCATATTACCAATACAGACTTAAAACTTGAGTACGGAATTGCTAACCTTAATCTTTTAAGTTCGTATGATCAAAACTTTACCAACCTCATAAGACTCTTAAACAAATGGGCAAACCTGCTATATGAGAAAGGTGAAAAGCAGCAAGCAGCTAATGTTTTAGAATTTGCACTCTCGATTGGGAGTGACATCAGTAGTTCTTACACTTTACTTGCAAAACTTTATCTTGAGTTTGATAGAAAGGAAGAAATATCATCCCTCATTACCCGTGCAATGGAATTACAAACCATCTTAAAAGATTCAATCTTAGATCAATTATATAAAATGTACGGGAAAGAGGAGGAGTAATTTGCGCACGTTCTTTGCGCACGTGAAATTTGTGCCGAGGATTACGCAGGTACAAATTTCAAGGATTGAAAAGATTTATCTTTTCATCCTACCATAATGTAAAATTGTTTTATCAATAAACCTTGAAGCCATACTTTTACTAAAATCAGCAAACCCTAATGGCACCTCTATTTTATGATAGTTGACCAAATCAAGCAAGTACTTTTTTTGCTTCTCTGTCATTGGTTCTTGCTTCTTTACCTTGTATTTTAATTCTACTGGTAGAAACGATGCTTCAAAATTATTATTAAATTCATCATACAATTTCTGATATAAAGTTGCAGCCGCTATCGCATCTTCCAATGCTCTGTGGCTGCATTCTCTTATTATCCCATAATGCTCACACATCGCTTCGAGACTCTTTTTCTCAAGATCAGCTTTTAATGTTCTAGATAAATAGAGCGTATCAATACCTTGTCGCTCAAACCCTATCTTTAACCTATCCGCTGCAGTTTTTATAAAGCTATAATCAACAGATACGTTATGCCCTAGAAGTACATCTTCTCCAGCAAAAGTTAGAAATTCTTCAATTACTTCCCTCTCTGTCATTGCACCTACAAGCATATCTTCTGTAATTCCAGTTAATTCAACGATTCTTTCAGGCAATGGACACCCTGGATTAACTAGTTTTTCAAAACATTCCTTTGGCTTACCATCAATATAGCGTATGGCAGCCACTTCAATGATTCGATCTTTTTCCGGACTAAGTCCGGTTGTTTCTAAATCTATTGCTAAGAAATTCATCCGAACCCCCATTCTAGTTCATTTTACAAACGTAGTCAAAGCGGATATTCGCAATCCACTTACGCCACTTGCTCATAACCTCATTGCCACTACGTGGCATTTAAAATGTAAATTTTACAGACATAAACTTCCTGAGTAAAAGATTTTACTTTTACTTCCTTACCTTAACATTTTTCATATTCTCTTTACATAGATGTGATAAAAAGCATCGGTCACATTGCGGACTTCTAGCAGTACATAAACCTCTACCATGAGTTATAATCTGTATGTTATAAAGAATCCAATGCTCTTTAGGAAGAATTTTCATCAAATCATATTCTATTTTTACAGGATCATCTTCTTTCGTAAATCCAAGCTTTTTAGAGATACGTTTTACATGCGTATCCACAACAATACTTGGCTCATGAAAGATATTGCCACGGATCACATTGGCTGTCTTTCTTCCAACTCCAGCTAAGTTTGTTAGAGCATCCATATCATTTGGCACTTCCCCGTGGTATTCCCGAAGTAGTGTTTGGCAACAGGAAATAATATTCTTTGCTTTATTTCGATAAAAGCCTGTAGAATGGACATCCTTCTCTAATTCACTTAGATCTGCGTTTGCAAAATCCTCGACACTTTTATATTTCACAAACAAGTCCTTCGTCACGATATTGACACGCTCATCCGTACACTGTGCACTAAGTATCGTAGCAATTAGTAGCTGCCACGGCGTTTCGTGATTCAAGTAACATTTATATTCCGTGGAATAATGCTCGCTTAACAGAGCTAAAATCGCATCAATTCTATCTTTTTCCGCTTTACTAAGTCTCTTTTTTTTGATTTCGTCCTCACGTGCCATTTGTATACTCCTTTCAGCCACATTAAATCATGCCTGTCTAGTATCCAAGAATCTAGTGTGAAGTTTTAGAATATCTTAGGCGGCATCTTTTGGCGCCTTAGATATTCTCTTCACACTTCATAGTTTCAATTTCCTTTTGCGTAAGGATGGTAAACTCCGCTTCGCCATGAAGTATTGTTTTCTTTTGATAATCAAACTTTATAATAAGGTCTTTCTCAACAATATTTCCAGTAGAAGCTGCCTCTATAATGTCATAATCAAAGTGCTCTAAATGTAATTGTTCACCCTTTTTATTCGTTCCTTGCGAAGTCAAATAAGCTTTAAATACCTTTTTATACTCCTCAGGATATGGCGCAAAGGAAGGTCTTGTCTTTAAACGCTCTCTTTTGTATAAATCAAATATCATCATCTGCTTTGCTACAGATACAACTTTTGAATCAAATCGTTCTATTAAATATTCAAGCAAAATTTCATATCTGCGAATTCTGTTATGGTTTAATCCAAATAATCCGGAAGTTTCATAAAATTTTGCGAGGTCTTCATAAAAATGAAATGGTGATTTTATAAAATGTTCTATAAATGCTAGGGTTTCCTTAAATTGTCCGCTGTTATAATATACCTCGGTCATTTCTTCTACCCCTTTTAGACGTATTACATCATCATAGGAAAGCCATTTCGTGTACAAAACTTCATAAGGGGGTTTCGCTTTATATACGATACCATATTCCTTACTTACTTCCTCCATGTATGAGCCCTTTAACACCTTTAAAAATCCAAGCTGTAGCTGGTCCGGTCTCATAGCATATACTTCATTAAATGAGGTCCCAAAACTAGTATAATCCTCAAATGGTAGACCTGCAATTAAATCTAAGTGCTGGTGGATGTTATCTGCTTTTTTTATTCTGTCTACATTCTCACTTACCTTAAAAAGGTCCATACGACGATTGATTGCACCAATTGTCCTATCATTAGTTGATTGTACTCCAATTTCTAATTGGATTAATCCTGGACGAAGCGTTTCTAATAAGGATAGTTGCTCCTCATCTAAGATATCTGCTGCAATCTCAAAGTGAAAATTCGTAATTCCATTATCATGCTCTTTAATAAATTGCCAGATACCCATCGCATGAGATTTCTTGCAGTTAAAGGTACGGTCAATAAACTTAACTTGAGCTACCTTTTTATCTAAAAATAGACCAAGCTCTTGATACACTAAATCAAGATCTCGAAAACGTACTCTTTTATCAATCGAACTAAGACAGTAGCTACAGGAAAATGGGCAGCCTCTGCTGGTCTCATAATAGATAATTCGATTTGAAAACTCGGATAATTCCATCGCCTCTTTGTATAAAAACGGAAGCCTAGAAAAATCCATCGGTTTACGAGCGCTGGATTTGTTAATCTCCCCATTCTCCCTACGGTAAGCAATACCTTCAATATCTGCTAAAGTTTTACTTACATCTCCTGTTTTACAATCGGCATTCCAATCCTCTTGTTTTAAATAATACGAGGCTAACTCCTCAAAAGTAGCCTCACCTTCCCCTATCATAATTCCATCTATTTCAGGAAGACGCTTTAGGCATTCCTCTGGGTCATAACTTACCTCAGGGCCACCAAGCCAAATCTTAACACTATCATCAAGCTTACGGTATTCTCGAATGATCTCTTCTACCATACTAATGTTCCAGATGTAACAGGAGAACGCTAACATAGTTGGCCTCTTTCGGTATATACTTTGCAGAATATCATCGGTATATTGATTTATCGTATATTCCGCTAACTCGATATAATCTCTATATTCCTTTGCATAACTCTTTAAGTAGTATATTGCAGGATTAGAGTGAATATATTTTGCATTGATTGCAGTTAATAAGATTTTCATAGCTGGCTCCTTTCTGGTATTTTTGCGTACAAAAAAAGCGGGTGATGGGAATCGAACCCACGTATCTAGCTTGGAAGGCTAGTGTTCTACCATTGAACTACACCCGCATGTGAATTATGTTCGAGATAAAGATATCTCATGTTTGTAAATATGTTCTTAGAAAAACTTAAGTTGATTTCGTATCTAATATCTTAAAGTCAGATATTAGATGCCGGCGACCGGAATCGAACCGGTACGGGAGATTAGTCCCGCAGGATTTTAAGTCCTGTGCGTCTGCCAGTTCCGCCACGCCGGCTAAGTGGATGGAGAAGGATTCGAACCTTCGAAAGCGTCGCTAACAGATTTACAGTCTGCCCCCTTTGGCCACTCGGGAACCCATCCATGTTCCTAAGCCGACGATCGGACTCGAACCGATAACCTGCTGATTACAAGTCAGCTGCTCTGCCAATTGAGCCACGTCGGCGTATAAAATTAAAACCACCGAACTCATCGTCTGTCGGCAATACTATAACTGAATGGGACCTATAGGGTTCGAACCTATGACCCTCTGCTTGTAAGGCAGATGCTCTCCCAGCTGAGCTAAGATCCCATATCAATTTTTTAACTTGCTTTAAACAAGTTAGCGACCCGGATGGGACTCGAACCCACGACCTCCGCCGTGACAGGGCGGCGCTCTAACCAACTGAGCCACCGGGCCATCTAAAATAACTTTAGATGACTACGTCACTTTTCTATTATACCATATAACAATTTGATTGAAAAGCTTTTTTTCAATCAAATTGTTTATCAATTAAACATTGACTAACAATTATTTAAACAAACCTTTTAGGTTNNCCACTCGGGAACCCATCCATGGTACTGACAAGGATTGATTATAGCACAGTTATCTTCATTGTACAAGCCCTTATTGAAAAATTTTTTAAATATTTTTATGGTAATTTTTTCATTTTATTTTAAGAACATCAGTCTCTTTGGATAATTTTTTGCAACAATACTAGAACGCGCCTTTAATTTCAATGATAATTCTCCTTGCTCTGGATAATATACCTTAGCATCCACAGCAAAACCAACATCGTCTGTCGCAAACATACGAATCATTGGGCAATCATTTGGAATACCAATTTCCCATACTGGTACGGAAACCATTACCTCGTAATC
>DPVV01000312.1:11680-19657 GCA_003526525.1 Lachnoclostridium phytofermentans
CGAAATGAAGTTAAAAATTTCATGGAACCTACCTTTAGTGCTTGATATGATTTTCGTAATCGTATTAGTTCCTTGTGAAGACGAATTAACTCTTTGTCCTCATTTCCCCAAGGATAAGTTCTTCGATTATCCGGATCAGTCCATCCACATACCCCAGCTTCATCCCCATAATAAATGGTTGGTGCTCCTGGCCAAGTCATCTGAAGTACCACAGCTTCTCTCATAACTGCCATTTGGATTCCTTCTTCTGCTTCCTTGGCTCCGACACTATTGGTTCTACCAACCCTTCGATTCGTTCTTGTTAGAAACCTTGAGTGGTCATGATTGGAAAGCTCATTCATTGCTACTTGTAGTGACTGAGTCTGGAATTTACCCGTAAAATAATTCATTGCATTTATAAAGTTACTATGGTTCGATAACATATCCTCACGATATTGATCACTATGCTTTTCCATTCCCGTAAAAAACCAAGTTACTGGTTCCATAAAGGCATCATAATTCATTACTGAATCCCATTCATCACCCTGTAGCCATTCCGATGGATCTCCATAGTGCTCTGCTAGGATTAGAGCTTCTGGATTCGCTTCTTTTACTGCCTTTCGAAACTCCTTCCAGAACTGATGATTATATTCTGCGGTATAGCCTAAGTCAGCAGCTACATCAAGCCTCCAACCATCCGCATGAAATGGAGGTGAAACCCATTTTTTAGCTATTTCCATAATGTAATCTCTGAGTTTTTCTGACTTCTCATAATTTAACTTAGGGAGAGTATCATGCCCCCACCAGCCATCATAAGTTGCATTATAAGGCCAGGAATCCTCTAGGAATTGAAAGAAAGTATGATAAGGGCTTTCTTTTGAAACAAAGGCCCCTTTTTCATAGCCTTTTGCATCTTCATAAATCAACTCACGATCTAGCCATTTATTAAAAGAACCACAATGATTAAATACACCATCGAGTATTATCCTTATTCCACGCTTATGTGCCTCTTCTACTAAGGTTTGAAATAATTGATTGGAAGCCTCAAGATTTTCTAAGCTTGTTACTCTCTTAATATACCTAGTCGCTTCCTTGTTATTCTGGGAAGGCAAATTTTCTCCGTCATCCAGTTTGATAACTCCATAGTGTGGATCTACAAAGTCATAATCTTGTATATCATATTTATGATTGGAGGGTGATACAAAAATAGGATTCATATAGATAGCATCAATCCCTAAATCCTCTAAGTAGTCTAATTTCTTTATTACACCAGCCAAATCTCCACCGTAAAATTCCCTAACTCCATTAACAGCCGGATACTTGTTCCAGTCTAAAACCTGAGCCACACTTTCTCCTATGTAATGATACTCGTTGTCTAGCACATCATTTGACACATCTCCATTATAAAAACGGTCTACGAATATCTGATAAAATACTGCTCCTTTTGCCCAGTCAGGCGTTTTATATCCAGCAAGTATGGTAAATGCTTTTTCTGGTGCAATCTCCTCTGTTACACCATCGGTATTATAATAATATGTCCTTTCACCCTTTACCAACTCAAAATAATAAGATTCACGTTCTTCCTTTACCTCTAATGCTACCTCGAAATAATCAAATAACCCTTCCGTAAGCCAAAGATTCATACCAAGTTTTTGATTCTTATTTCGCAGCCAAACTTCATCTAAATTGTTATGACAAACGCGTATTCGGATCATCACATGATCAAATAGATTGGCTTCCTGTGGACTTCGATAAATAAAAGTTCCATCACTAAAAACAGCCTCTTTGCAAAAAGGGGCCACATCTAACTGTCCATCTTCCATTCTCTCTTCCCTAACCTCATTCCTCATGATACACCATCATCACTCCAATTAGTCATATACAACCTTGTACCTCTATTTTATATGATAAATATCCCCATTACAATAAAAAACCATCCGCACAAATCTAAGAAACGAACCATCGATGGACAAATTTTGACAAAATAAAAAGGACAGCTTCACGGGTGCTGTCCTTTTCGGAGAAGGTATTTTTGTTACTTATGGGGTGTAGCAAAAACTATATAATGTATTGGGGTTTACGTTTATTAGTATAGCATGAGGTAGTAATAAAGTGTGCACAAAGTTTACAATAAATTAATAATGTTTTTAGTAAAATTGCCAACCGTATTCGATTCATTTTATTTATTGCACGTAAAATATGTCAGATTTCAACATGGATAAAGTTCCCTCTTTTATGCCCTGTCTCTTTTTATCTCTCTATTCGATATTTTGCATGTTATTTTTATAACCTTGCTTCTAATCTCAAGCTTAGTTATTCTCATTCATCCCATACCTTAAGGTTTACATTCCCATTAGCCCAAGCTTTTCTTTGTTCAAGAGAGTAGTCCTTCCGCGATGTTCGATTTCACATTATTTCTAGCCAATAATTAAGCACCTAGATCCACTTATGAATCCAAGTGCTATTATTTAATTACATATCTCGATTATACAGCCTCTGGCACTTCAAATAAAGATTCAAACTCTTCTCTTGTAATACGCTCTTTTTCAATCAAGCGATCTGCACAGGAATGAAGTACATGCATATTCTCTGTGAGAATTCGTTTTGCTTCTTTATAGCAATCATCAATGATTTTCTTAACTTCTTCATCAATCTTACTTGCAACTGCTTCACTCATATTCTTTGTATGTGCGAGATCTCTTCCGATAAATACTTCTTCATCGTCATTCTCGTAGTTTACCATACCGATACTATCTGTGAAACCATAGCGAGTAACCATGCTACGAGCAGTCTTAGTTGCCATCTTAATGTCTTGTGATGCACCTGTAGTGATATCGTCAAAAATTAATTCTTCTGCAATTCTACCACCAAGACTTACGATAATATCTTGACGCATCTTACCACGGGTATTAAACATCTCATCTTTTTCTGGAAGCGGCATCGTATAACCTGCTGCTCCTCCTGTTGGAATAATGGATACTGTATAAACAGGTCCAACATCAGGTAAAACGTGGAAAAGAATCGCATGGCCTGCTTCATGATAAGCAGTAATTTTCTTCTCTTTGTCTGAAATGACACGACTCTTTTTCTCTGTTCCAATTCCAACTTTGATAAAGGACTTCTTAATATCCTCACCAAGAATAAAGCTTCTATCCTCTTTTGCAGCACTAATCGCTGCTTCATTTAACAAATTCTCAAGATCTGCACCGGTAAATCCTGCAGTCGTCTGAGCCACTTGTTTTAAGTCAACATCATCACCAAGTGGTTTATTCTTAGCATGAACGGCTAGAATTTCTTCTCGACCCTTCACATCTGGTCTACCTACTAATACCTTTCGATCAAAACGTCCTGGACGAAGGATAGCTGGGTCAAGAATATCGACACGGTTGGTAGCTGCCATAACGATAATACCTTCATTAGCACCGAAACCATCCATCTCAACAAGTAACTGATTTAAGGTCTGCTCTCTTTCATCGTGACCGCCGCCCATACCAGTACCTCTTCTTCTGGCAACAGCATCGATCTCATCAATGAAAATAATACAAGGATTATTTTTCTTTGCTTCTGAGAATAAATCACGAACACGGGATGCACCAACACCGACAAACATTTCTACGAAGTCAGAACCGGAGATAGAAAAGAATGGTACTCCTGCTTCACCCGCTACTGCCTTTGCAAGTAATGTCTTACCAGTACCAGGAGGGCCCTCTAGTAAAACACCCTTAGGGATACGCGCACCCACCTGAATAAATTTCTTAGGATTTTTTAAGAAATCAACGATTTCTTTTAGCTCTTCTTTTTCCTCTGCCAGACCTGCAACATTCTTAAATGTTGTATTTTTTCCTTCATCCATGGTCATCTTGGCACGGCTCTTTCCAAAGTTCATCACCTTGTTATTACCGCCACCGCCACCATTTACTTGGCTGGTTAGGAAAGAAAACATTAAAATAATAATAACAAAGCCAATTAAGTAAGGTAGTACGCTTGTTAAAAACCAGCTTGGTTTCTCAATATCATGTACGTAAGAACCAATACCATTTGCTGCTGCATCCGCTTCAGCAGTTGCTGCACTCGTTACATAGATTGTATAACTTTTTCCATCTGACATATTAACCTTAACACGGCCGGTTGGCGCCTCTTGATTCTGAAAAATATCTACAGAAGCTACAGAACCGCTTTTTAAATCTGCTACATAATCCGCATAGCTGTGTTTTACAGAGCTATTGCTAGCAAAACTCTCAGACAAATAGACTGCTGAAACAATAATTAGTAGGATAATAACATAAAAGCCATATCCCCTCATCGACTTTTTCAATACAAAACCTCCTTTATGTTATTCTGATTGAACCGCTCCAATGTATGGAAGATTTCTATAAATTTGGGCATAATCCAGTCCGTAACCAACTACAAACTCATCTGGAATCTGAAAGCCCGTATAATCCACATTAACGTCAACCTCTCTTCTGCTAGGCTTATCTAAAAGAGTACAAAGCTTTAAGCTGTTCGGTTGGCGATTTTTTAATAAATCTAACAAATATGATAAAGTTCTTCCGGAATCAATGATGTCCTCTACTACAAGAACTTCACGACCTTCAATACTTTCGTCTAAATCTTTTAAAATTCTAACACGTCCAGAGCTAACCGTAGAATCTCCGTAGCTGGATACAGACATGAAGTCAATGGTCACTGGTATTGTGATGTGCTTAGAGAGTTCTGTCATAAAGAACACTCCACCCTTTAATACACAAATTAAATGTAGAGTCTTTCCTGCATACTCTTTACTAATCGCTTCACCAAGTTCTTTAATCTTTTTGCTTATTTCCTCTTCTGATATGAGTACCTTTATATTTTCTGCCATTGTATTGCACCTCTTTCTCTTATCTTTGCTTCTATCTGTCTGTGGTAACGGATAACACCCAGTTCGTATCCTTATCTATACGATAGGCCTCGCTTGAGCGAACACCCACTGCCCAAAGTACATGACTATCACATGCTACCAAGGGTATCTTATCACGTTCCTCTCGCGGTATTTTCTGATCAACCAACAGAGATTTTAAACTTTTTGTTTTACCCTGTGGATGGATCATAAGAAAATCGCCCTCACGTCTTGTTCTTAAAACAACAGCATCTCTTATTTTATCATAATCATACCATTTCGTATAGCTATTTTTTGGAATAATCAAAGAATTTTCATATGGAAACAGCCTTATTTCAAAGCGTTTTCCCAAAAAATCTACGAATTGAACGGTGCCTTTTTTCATAGAATCCTCTTTTTTAATTGTAAGAGGAATATCGACTAGTAGGTCATTCTTAACCATATCATTTCTATCCGAGTATTTCTGACTATCATAAACTATAATTGTATTATACCCTCGCTTAACAATAATATGATTTGGCAAATGAATTTCCTTACCAACCTGGCATTTACACAGATTCACTCCGTCTACGAGATGAATAGATTCAATATCTTTAAGTCCACTAATTGATTTGATTGCCTTTCGAAGGACTTCACGCTTTATTAAGTCCTCAAAAGTAGAAAATTCCCTTACATCTAACGCTACCTTCGCTTCAGATACTGTAGCAATTCGTTTAAATTCTCTCGCTGTCACTTGTTCTAGGTAATTTGCAACCTCTAATAACTGGTCGGATAACGATGTGATATGCTCTATCGCTCTTTCATTGATTTCATTTGTTGCAATTGGAAGAATACTAAGTCTTATCTTATTCCTTGTGTAATCATTTGATAAGTTCGTGCTATCTATACGATAAAAGATATGCTCATGGGAAAGAAATGTTTCAATCTCCCCTCTTGTAACGCAAAGAAGCGGTCGTATAATCTGACCGCGCTTCTTCGGAATCCCTGTCATACCGGTTAGACCCGTTCCACGGAACAGATGAAATAACACCGTTTCCGCGTTATCATTACGATTATGTGCTACCGCTATTTTATGAGCTTTTACACGTTCACATTCCTGTTCAAAGCTAAGGTATCTCAAATTTCTTCCTGCTTCTTCTATCGTAGTCCCAGAAAGCTCTGCTATGCGCTTAACATCCTCACGAACACAGTGAAGAGGAATGGATAAACTGTTACACATAGTTCGAACGAATGCTTCATCTTCATCCGCCTCCATCCCACGTAGCATATGATTTACATGAACTGCATACAGGTTTAGATGATACTGTTCACGTAACCTATGAAGGCATGTTAAAAGGCATATCGAATCCGCACCTCCAGATACCCCTATGATAACGGTATCAAAAGGCGAAAGCATCCCCTGTTCTTTTATAAAGTTCTCCACTTTCTTTAACATTGCATCCTCACAACTTTCTTAACGTACTCTTAAAGTCTTTCTCAGTAAGACTATTTCTAAACCTAGTATTAAATCTTATCAGAAGTTACTTTTCAAACTTCTGATAAAAGGCGTGTCTTTTACGCCGTAAATCCGATTATCGAAACTAAAATCGTGTTCCGATAATTAGCTTATTTCTATCCTTCAGACGGTTATCTGTATTTTATATCTTCTTTTATAAAATAGCAACCTTCCAATTTACTTTTTCCAGATACCAGTAACTAAGACCGTCATGTCATCTGCTGGAACATAACCATGCTTTTCTAGTGCAGCGGATAAAATTGCATTCGCAATTTCTTGCGGTGACTTAAAAGGAATGTTTTTTATAAAATCTATAAAATAACCCTCCTTGTCCTCATCTTCAACACAATCAATCACCCCATCAGAAACCATGATTACATAATCACCGTCATATAACTTTTTGCTTTTACTGTCATAATCAACTTGATTTAAAATTCCTGCTGGCATACTGTTCGAACTTATAGACTCAACAAAATGATCTCTCTTAATGAACGTGGTGGCTGCTCCGACTTTTACAAATTCACAAGTACCTGCACATAAGTTAACGACACATAAATCAACTGTAGAAGACATGGAATTTTCGGTACGCAAAACAAGTACTGAGTTGATAAGCTTAATTGCAGGTTCTTCCCGAAATCCTGCTTCTAAAAACTGTTCCAATAATTCAATTACCGTTTCACTTTCTTCAAAAGCTTCGCTTCCACTTCCCATACCATCCGAAAGCATCATTACAACATCCTGACTATCAGGGTATAGAAAAGAAAAATTATCTCCGTTTAATTCGCCCTTGTTCTTTGACGCTCTGGACACGCCTGTTAATACCTTAAAATTAGCATCTTCGCAAAAGACATAATCATCGTATTCTCGTCCAATGACATTCCTTGAATCCTCTCTAGGCACAAGGCGTTTTTCTAAAGCATTTCCAATTAAGATTGCTGCCTCCTTTGTTGTCAGACACCTACCGCTTTTGCATCTTGCTCTTAAGTGCAGCTCCATTCCTCGATTTTCTCGCTCAAACATCAAGACTCGTTGTACTTTAATTCTATGTACACGAAGTTTTTGATTTATTTTTCTTCGTTTTAGCTCTATTACTTCACCGGTGTCGCATAGATTTCCAGAGAAGTCTTTTACAATTCTTGCAATCTCCCCAAGCTGTCCAGCCACCGCTTCCCTACTCTCAACAATGCGGTTATGCCAAACCATTTTTAGACGAGCCATACTAAGATTACGGTTTGCTTCCTCCACAAACTCCGGAACCTGAATACATTGAAGTCTTAACATATCAGGCATATCATCCACAGTTACATTTCCTTTTCCTTTCGCAATCTCAAGTAGATTCCATGTCGCTTGATAGCTTTGATTAAAATTTCTTTCCCAGCACACTCCACATTTTTTACAATTTTTACAGAGGTTTGTACTAATGTCCTCGAGTACTAACTGCATGTCCTCTGTATTTAATATAGTTTTTGGGGATGCCATATAGTCAAAGCTTGACGCCAATTTATGAAAGGACCCAGCAATACCCTCTAATTTCTTTCTTGCTGTGTTTTGAAATTCATCTTTCACATAATTTTCCCCATTGTCAACCGAACCACTGCCCTGCAGCAGGCCAACAATCACTGCCGCG
>DPVV01000264.1 GCA_003526525.1 Lachnoclostridium phytofermentans
GAGGCTCTTATAAGAGACATCGATTGTTACACTCATCTTAACTCCAATTCCTGCGACTTGGCGCATTTTAACAGTACAATATTCTAAATATCACAAGGTTTCCCATCGTTAAGTATCGTATCCCGTAGTTTGGTTAGGGTAACTTTAGTTTCTGCTGTAGTTTCACCAAGTAATCCTGCAATTTCCTGTGCAACCTTCATCTGTTTATCAATAACTCGTTGTGCCATTTCAATGGTTTCCACCTTCACTTTATAAGCCTGTCGATCGAGTTCTTCTTGGTGTGATATATCATTAAAGATTCCAAGTACACAGTTTTGTTCTTTGGAATATACAATGGTCTGTAACGTTGCTAGATTTCTGTCTTCGTAGAGGACTCTCTTACCAATGATATTTTTTTGTGTCTCTAGTACTGTCTGAAAATTTCCGTGATCGATGAATTCATAGAGATACATTTCCTTTGCTACAGAGCGAGGAGTATTAAAATATTTTTCAGCAGCGGCAGAAAATTCCATGATTTTCATCTCTGCATCCACGATAATAATTATATTTGGAGTCGTATCAAGAACGAAGTTAGCCATGGATTGCGCTCGTTCGTGCATATATGGAATACACATATTAAGCTCTGCCTTCCCTTGGTAAACAGCAATTGCTTTATCACGGCAGGTAGCATAACCACAAGCACCACAGTTTAACATATCCTCAGGTTTTGTTTTTCCAATTTTCGATAGTATCTGCATAACCTCTTTTTCCCTTGGCACCGGATCCTTTGGGGATCGATCAAGAAAGAACTTGTCAAAATGAATTGGAGATTTCATAAAAAAATCTTCCTCATTAATTGGCGCCTTAGGAATGGATTCTTCCATATCAAGTTTCACTTTAAATCGTGAGATTCGGGTACGGTCTATCGCAGGACCTTTGATACAGCCACCATTACAGATATTTGCCTCGATAAAACAACCAGTTATTTCACCACGGTTCATACTTTCCAGTAAGTCAATGCAGTTATTGATACCATGAACATAAAATTTCCGATAATGGTCCGACGTATTTTTGGAAGCTACGACAGAGGAGAGAACACCGCTACTAATCGGATATAGGCGGTTTACAAGTGGATTTGGATTATCTGGAGGGGTATCTGGCTGTGTAAAGATATCAATTCCTTCCTCGGATAACCATTCTTCTAGCTCTTTAAAGTTAATGACAGCATCGACAATACCAATTGTTCTTGGGTCACTTTCTGCTTCTCTTTTTTTCGAGATGCAAGGACCAAGGAAAACAACCTTCACATTAGGGCCGTATTGTTCTCGTATAATTTTACCGTGAGCTATCATAGGAGATACAACCGGTGCTAAATATTTCGTTAGGGATGGATAGTAAATTTCTACGAGGTCATTCAGACTAGGACAGCAGGTAGTGATGATATTATCCATCTCCCCTGCTGCAATTAATTTATCATATTCCCTCGTGACATAAGCAGCACCTTCCGCAGTTTCTCTGACTGCGGTGAAACCTAACTTTAATAAAGCGCTGATTACCTGTCCAGGAGTGTTATATTTTAATACTCCCAGATAGGCAGGTGCAAGGGAAACGACCGTTTGGCATCCTTCTTTTAGATATCCTTTTACGCGTTCTAAATCACTGATTAAGGTTTTTGCATTCTGTGGACAAACTTCAAGACAGTGTCCACACAGGATGCATTTATCATTCATAATATAAGCCTGTGCATCCTTAACAGTGATGGCTTTCACATCACAGTTACGCACACACTTATAACAGTTTTTGCACTTTGCTTCTTTAAATCCAATCACATTCATTATGTAAGTCTCCTTAAAATCTCTCCGTGAAAGAAACTATCCGTATCCATTGGAGTCAGTGAAAATGGTTCACCATCTAGCTTCACACAAACGCCTTTTACGCATTGCCCCATACAAAACGCACCATTTAGTTCGACTTTACTTTTCAGTTTGTACTCCGAAATTAAGGTTTCCAGTCTCGTTATTATTTCTCTGGAGCCTTTTAAATGACAGGAGCTCCCTACACATATTGTAACTACCATACCGTACCTCCTTATAGCAATTGCTAAAAATTTAACAAAGATAAGGTTATTATAGCACTTCTCACTAAGGGATACAAGATTTCTTAAAAAGCTTAGCATGGTTTTTATTCCATGCTAAGTGATTGAATTGCAATGCATCCTGGTCCACCCTGCGTAGTAAAAGCTGGGCTTAATTTATAGATGATTACATCAGAATGAGGGAAAGCCGCCTTTAATAATTCACTAGCTGTATTAGCAAGCGATTCCGCAAGAGAATGGGAAACATAAAGTTTATGATGTTCTCCTACCTTATCTTCTTCCAGACTTTGAATTATTTCATGAATGGCTTTTTTAAAATTACGTTTTATTGTAAAGTTACATAGTTGCTTGCAATCCTTTGTTAAAGTCATAACAGGAACAAGATGAATTGTTTTGCCAACGAAAGCTGCAAAGTGACTTAATCTACCACCCCTTCTAAGATAATCAAAATCTTGTGGTATTAGGAAGGAACGAGAACTTGCAATCATCTTTTCTAATTTAGATACGATTTCTGATACTGTGTGATTATGATCTGCCAGACGTTTTGCATGCTCAACAAGCGTTCTATGTGGTCCACACAGTGTTTTTGAATTTAGCACAGTAATTCGTTCGCTGTTTTCGACCATGTCTTTCGCTAGTACAGCAGATTGATAAGTTCCTGATAATCCATCCGCCATCGTAATATTTAGAATCTCATCTTCTGGAAATCGATTATATAGGTCTACAACTCTGCCTATTGCAGGCTGTGAGGATAGAGGAATGTAACCTTGATGAATCAAGTCAACAAATTCCTCCGTTTGTATGTCATTAAACTCTTCATAGGTAGTGTCATTAATAGTTACTGCTAAAGGAGAAACATAGATTCCTTTTTCTTCTGCCTCACTTACGGAGTATAGAGTAGATGTGTCTGAAATTATTCTAATCATGATTTCCTTTCTATGCGATGGATTCATCCATACCTCATTCATTTATTCATGACAAGGAAAAGTTCGTGAAGAGTGCTTTTCAATGTATAAGTCTTGCTCAATTATATCGGAAAATGTCGAAATTTGAAAGAAGAGAATTTTATTATTTATAAAGATTTTAAAATTTAATAAATATTTTAAAACATTGCGAAATCGGTTATCTTATAAATGA
Source organism: Lachnoclostridium phytofermentans (assembly GCA_003526525.1). GTDB lineage: Bacteria > Bacillota > Clostridia > Lachnospirales > Lachnospiraceae > Lachnoclostridium. The sequence goes on from DPVV01000264.1 coordinate 3,212, forward strand.
TAGATAAATGATAATAGAGACAATGAAAATCATTGTATTTTCCCTAATAAATCAGTGGAGAAATAATCCTGTTTTACCTTTTTTAAAGAAAAGTTGTTTAAATCCATTGAAAAATATACAAAATAAAGAAGTATTTTGCTACCCAGCTATTGAAATCGTGAGGGTTATCATACTATAATAGAGCTATCTTTGAAAAGAACATTTCAACCACTGAATCAAAGGAAAAGTCTTATGCTTAAGTCTTACAGGCAAATAAGACACGCTTTCTTAAAAACAAGATATTGGTTATTGCCAAAAAATAGAACAAGGGAGGTTTATTTTGATACCTCACTTGTTAAGAATAAAGAAAACGGAAATTGCAGGTAGCACAAGAGTCTAACCTTACATTTGTATAAACAGAGAAGTTGTTAAGCAGAATAAGGGGATATTAGTGGAGTGAAAAGAAAGAAAAAAGAATGGGATATAGGAAAGGAGAAATAGGGATGGAACTTGTACAAGTAAGAGAACTGTTTCGTAACAAGGAACAATATCTAGGAAAGAAAATAACAGTCGGTGGCTGGGTGCGTAGTGTTAGAGACACAAAGACCTTTGGCTTTATCGTAATGAGCGATGGCACCTTTTTTGAAACATTACAGATTGTTTATACAGACGAGCTAAGCAATTTCACAGAAATCTCTAAATTCAATGTAGGTTCTGCAGTTGTTGTAACTGGTACGCTTGTTGCTACTCCAGATGCAAAACAACCATTTGAAATTCAAGCAGAGGAGGTACTTTTAGAGGGAGCTTCTACTTCCGATTACCCACTTCAAAAGAAAAGACACTCCTTAGAATTCTTAAGAACAATGACACATCTTCGTCCAAGAACAAATACCTTCCAAGCGGTATTTCGTGTTCGTTCTTTAGTTGCTTATGCAATTCATAAGTTCTTCCAAGAGAGAGATTTCGTTTATGTTCATACACCATTAATCACTGGAAGTGACTGCGAGGGCGCTGGAGAGATGTTCCAGGTAACTACTCTTGATTTAAACAACATTCCAAAGACAAAAGAGGGTAATGTGGACTTTGATCAGGATTTCTTTAATAAGCCAACCAACTTAACGGTTAGTGGACAGTTAAATGGTGAGACTTATGCGATGGCATTTAAAAACATCTATACCTTCGGACCAACCTTCCGTGCAGAAAATTCGAATACTACAAGACATGCTGCAGAATTCTGGATGATCGAGCCTGAAATCGCATTTGCAGATTTAAAGGATGATATGATTTTAGCAGAGTCTATGCTTAAATATGTAATTAAATATGTACTAGAGCATGCACCAGAAGAGATGGACTTCTTTAACTCATTTGTAGATAAAGGTTTACTTGAGAGATTACAACACGTTGCTAGTTCAGATTTTGGACGTGTAACATATACTGAGGCAATTGAAATCTTAGAGAAGAATAACGATAAGTTTGAATACAAGGTTTCTTGGGGATGTGACTTACAGACAGAGCATGAGCGCTTTTTAACAGAACAGATATTTAAAAAGCCTGTTTTTGTTACTGACTATCCAAAGGAAATCAAAGCATTTTATATGAAATTAAATGAAGATAATAAAACAGTTGCAGCGATGGATCTTTTAGTTCCTGGCATCGGTGAAATTATCGGAGGAAGTCAGAGAGAGGATGATTATGATAAGTTAGTTGCAAAGATGAAGGAAAGCAACTTAAACGAAGATGATTATGATTTCTATCTTGACTTAAGAAAGTATGGCTCTGCAAGACACGCAGGATTTGGACTTGGTTTTGAGCGTTGTGTAATGTACCTAACAGGTATGGGTAACATTCGTGACGTTATTCCATTCCCAAGAACCGTTAATAACTGCGATTTATAAGAAATTGTACCACCTCTGCTTGCAGAGGTGGTACGTATATTAAGTGCGCCCAGCATGGGCGCACTCCAATCGAAACGTTATATCTGATTGGATTTTTCAAGAATTGATGAAATTATTACATATGTAAATCTAAAAATCCCTCTCGAAGACCTTAACCGAGAGGGATTTTTTATTCTATTATACAATGTCATATTTATCTTTGGATTTTGCAAAACCAGGAATATAAAAAATCTTTTTATACGGTTTTAAGCAATATAATAATATAATGCCTATAACTCCACAAGAGATTATTTCACCAATACCAACGGTTAACATCATGAAAGGGATGGACATAGCTTCGCCGTAAGCAAAACGTAAAACCCAAGGAATGATTACCGTGTTAGCAATGATTGGTGGAATCGGAACAAGGAACTTATATCTTCGTAAGGAGTAAGAACCGATAGCACCTAGTAAGGTGGCAAGTGTTCCGAAGACAATATCAAGCATATCGCATCCCGCAATAACATTACCAAGCAAACATCCAATCGTAACTCCCGGAATTGCTGCCGGAGTAAAGAATGGAAGGATAGTTAGGGCTTCTGCAAAACGTACTTGAATATAAGAAACGCTGATTGGTTGAAATAGGATAACCAATACAACATAAATAGCCGCAATCATCGCAGAATGCAGCAAGAAATAAAGTGTTTTATCTTTCATAATAATCTCCTTTAGTTTTGTTTTACGTCAGGAAGGTCTCGAACTGACGCTGTAAGATTTGGCAAAGCCTTGATTTATAAGGACTTGCGACTTAATTAGTATAACATGAAAATGGGACTTGTCAAGTCTGGTCGTTTGCCGTAATAGCAGGAATCATATAATTCTATGCCCCTTTCAATTGTCATTTCTGCAGGTGATACAACAGTCGCCATTGCATCTAAAGAAACTTTTGACCAAGTTTCCACTCTGTTAAAGTACTCTTTTCTATCGATTCCCATTTCTTCAAATGTAAGTTCCAAAGATAAGGATTCCCTTAATCGAAACAAATGCTCTATCAAATGTTGAGACAGTTCTTTCTTGTTACCTTGATAGCCGAGCCGTGTTGCAAGGGTGGCATAGGATGGTTGTGCGCCGCAAAGTCCCATGGTATAAGGAAGCATCAAGCCGCAGACTGTTCCGTGGGCTTTTGAAAAAGCTGGACCAGGATGATCGTAGGAATGTGCGAGGCCTGTGCAGGAATTAGTAATGGCTACTCCGGCCATGGCGGAAGCAATATGTATCTTCTCCCGAGAGAGAGCTTGAACGTTCGCATTCTGGCAGTTGTTCAGTGAGTCTGAAAGATTTTCTAAGATATCCAGTGATGACTCTAATGCGATGGCTCTTGTCATCACTGAGGCATTTACAGCAGTACTTGCTTCAATAGCATGAGTCAGCGCATCCATGGCTGTTGCTATCCGAATGGAATCGGGGAGAGATTCAGTCAAATCGGCATCCAGTACTGCGTAATGGGGAATCAGATTATTATCCAATAATAATTTCTTTACCTGTGTAAGCGGATCTATAAAGACGGCGACAGAAGTTGTCTCCGAACCAGTACCGCTTGTCGTGGGAACACTGACGTGTACAGCTTTTTTACCCAATTTGGGAAGAGTAAAGGGAATTAGGGCATCTTCAAATTTCATGTCGGGATTCTCATAAAAAAGATGTATCGCCTTTGCCGTATCCAATACACTTCCGCCACCGATTGCCAGTATCATATCGGGTTCAAACGAGCGTACTTCATCCATGCACTTGAAGATATCGTCAATGAAGGGCTCATTTCTGATTTCTGCAAGATACTGGATTTTAGCTCCAGATTCTGCTGCAAGCATCTCAATTTTTTCTTTTAGGTTGTCATTATAACTACGTCCTCCCCGGATAATACCTATTCTCTTTTTACCGAGAGATGTTAAAAATGAAATTGAGCCCCTACCCGTAATAAATTTAGGGGTTGATAATATAGAAAATGTCTGCTGCATTTTTTTGCTCCTTTCACAATAAATATGGCTATACCGTTATCGTAACATCTATTACATATGTCGTCAACATGAGAAAATGTAATAAAAAGAGTAACTGTTATTTGTGAAAAATACATAAAAATAAATAATAAATAAGAAAATAATTGACGCAATTGTCAAATAGTGTTATGCTTTGCCTGTGATGGTTACAAAAGTATTAATGCATTACAAATGTAACGATGAGATCAAATAAATTTCGATATTGAAAGGAGAAAATTTATGGCAAATGTAACACAGAGAATGAACCACATTATACAACCGGACGGAAAGACTTTTATTATGGCAATGGATCACGGAGCTAATTTTAATGTACTTCCTGCAATGAAAGATCCTAAGAATTTAATCAGAGATATCGCTTCTGCAGGCGCAGATGCATTTTTGGCTACAGTGGGCATGGCGGATAAATTTGCAGAATCCTTTTTAGGAAAAGGAATTATTTTAAGAATTGACGGGGGTGTTTCCTTTTTAGGGGATCATTCTAAGGCAATGCAGATTGTTGCAACGGCGGAGGATGCGCTGAGGCTTGGAGCAGATTCCGTTATTACCATGGGATTCCCTGGATCAAAATTTGAAAATGAAGTTTTAAGCAATCTTTCCAGAGTGGTTATGGACTGCCATAAATGGGGCCTTCCAGTAACGGCGGAAGCACTTCCAAGAGGCTTTGAGAAGGCAGAGGATTCGAGGACACCGGAGAATATTACCTTTGCATGCAGGCAAAGTGTAGAACTCGGAGCAGATATCATAAAAACAGAGTATACGGGCGATCAGGATAGCTTCCATAGATTGACGGAGAGTGTATATGCGCCAGTAGTAATTCTTGGAGGATCCAAGAAAGTACCAGAAGAGCAGTTACTGCAGGAAATTAAAAATGCGCTAGAAGCTGGGGCTGCCGGAATTGCAATGGGACGTAATATATGGGGACATGAGAATCCTGCAAGATATGCATCTGCGATTGCAAAACTTATTCATGAGGATTGTAGCGTTGATGCGGCTTTAAAAGAAATTCATAGTAAAACAGTTTAGGAATAGAGAAAGTGAGGAGTTAAAATGAGTACATATAAAGTGGGTGTTCTGACGGACAAGAATAAAGTGGAAATCAGAGAGTTAGAAAAAAAGCAACCGGGTAGAAAGCAGGTATTGGTTAAGGTTGATTCTTGCGCAATTTGTACACTTGAGCAAAGATTTTATACCGGAGTTATGAACCGCTATCCTTTTGCAGGTGGTCATGAAGTCGCCGGCATTGTAGAAGCTGTCGGTGAAGGTGTGAAGTCAGTGGCTTCGGGGGATAAAGTTAGTATACGGCTTTTAACCTCCTGCGGGGAGTGCTATTATTGCCGAAATGGTCATGAAAATCAGTGTGTTTTATCTTTTATTGCCGAGACCCACGAGGGAATTGGAGGTCCAGGAGGACTATCAGAGTATATGATGGTCGAGGCCAAAAATATATATAAAATGGCTGATGACATGAATCTTGAGTATGCTGCCCTTACGGAGCCACTTGCATGCTGTGTTCACAGTATCCAAAACGGTGACGTACAGCTTGGGGATGATGTTGTGGTAATCGGTGTCGGTATCATGGGAGCCCTACATATACAACTCGCTAAGCTACGCGGCGCGCGCGTTATTGCTTGTGAAGTGGATGATGCCAGATTGGAAGTAGCAAAGAAGATGGGAGCGGATATTGTTATTAATTCCAAGAATGAGGATGCTATTTCAAAGGTAAAGGAATTGACGGATGGGCGCGGGGCTGATGTAGTCTTCTGTACAGTGGCAATTCCGGAAATTGGGTCGGATGCGGTTAAAATGACAGGAAAAGTGGGAAGGACTGTATTCTATTCCTCCTTCCATCCTGATAAACCAATCGAGATCAGCCCGAATAAGGTGCATTCCACAGAACAGATTATTACGGGTTCAGTTAATCCTCAGACAAAAGATTTCTTGATATCGTCCAGACTGCTCTCAAACGGAATCATAGACGTATCAGAATTAATCTCTGCAAGAGTGCCATTTGATAAAATTGATGAGGCATTCCAGAAAGCAATCGATCCTTCCACCTACCGTATTATTGTAAAATTCTAATGCTGAGCTGCGGTAATTGCATATAAAAAGGTACTGGCAGAAGGAGAAACGACAAAATAAGAAAGAGATTGATAAAATATCCTAAATTGCATAAAATGTACCTAGCCTAAAGAATTTACTAGAAAAGGGAGGGTATGAACTATGCAAAAACAAAACATGACAGAAGAACTAATCAATGACTACACAAGAATTGCTTACTATTATCATAAGGCAGGCTTTACGCAGGAGGAAATTGCAAAAAAAATGTCCATGTCCAGGCAACGGGTCAACCGTATTCTGGCAGAATGTATTGAACTTGGGATCGTTCAAATCCAGGTTGTTAATATTAATGAAAATTATATGGACATTGAGACAAGCCTAGAGAAGAAGTTTAATTTAAAGGGTGTTTATGTGATTAATAATCTGATTGAGAAGAATATCCATGAGGATTTAGGAATCGCAGCAGGCAGATATATAGGAAAATTTATCAAAGACGGTGATATTATTGGGTTCTCCAGAGGACGTGCAACAGCGGCATTAGTAGAACATATGCCTTTGCTACAGCGGGAAAATCTGACAGTAACACAACTATTGGGAAGTGAAAATAATGATAGGGAAAATATTGCGGTAGATGACATTGTCCATCACTTTGCAGCAAAATTGCAGGCGAAGGCCACAAAGCTCTATGCACCAGTATTAGTTCAGGATAGTGAGCTACAAAAATCCATCATAAAGGAACCATTTTTTAGGGATGCCTATCATGTGGTAAAAAACTGCAATGTTGCAATTGTTGGAATCGGGACATCCAGCAGTCAGGTGGAACATCTCTCACCTCTTTACGCAATTAAAAAGGCGGAACTTGATAATATAACAGGAGAGGTCAGTACACATTTCTTTGATGCATTGGGCAGGCCTGTTGTTCCTACCTTCCGCAACAGAATCATTGCAATCACTTTGGAAGATTACTTAAATATACCGGTCAGGATCGGTATAGCAGGTTTACCAGTTAAGGCGGATGCGATTTATGCTGCATTAAAGGGCGGATACATAAACGTGTTGGTCACAGATCTGGAAACAGCAAAAATTCTGGAGAAGAAATCGTAGTCATGGTTAACAGCTAGTCATAGGAACCCCTTTGTATAGCCCTAATCCATGATGAGTGAATCAGAAAGGAGAAGGCTTAACAAAGGGGTTTATTTGTTATGCCAAAAATGCTTATGTCAGATAACAATAATCAAAATGGTTCTTTGGGTTTAGTGGCATGCGTCACAATGATAACTGGAGGTATGATAGGAAGTGCCATTTTTT
>DPVV01000367.1 GCA_003526525.1 Lachnoclostridium phytofermentans
TCAAGTGCTTTTTGCTCCAAACTTCACACTTAGGGGTTGCGAAAAGCGCTCTACGAGCGCTTTTTGCTCAATTATACTTCTCTATAATCTCCATCAACTACATCATCGCCTGCATAAGTGTCACCCTGAGGGCCAGCTCCAGACATATCAGGGCCTGCACCTGCTGCACCTTGTGCACTTTCATAAAGTTTTGCAAATAATGCCTGAGCACTATTCATTAACTTCTCCTTTGCAGCCTTCATGTCTTCAACTTCGCCTTCTGACATAACTTCTGGATTTGCTTTTGCAACTAAATCCTTTAAGTGATTTAAGTCAGCTTCCACAGCAGCCTTTTCGTCAGCACTTACTTTATCACCAACTTCACTTAATGCTTTTTCTGTCTGGAATACGATAGAATCTGCATCATTTCTAGTATCAACTGCTTCTTTACGCTTCTTATCTTGAGCTTCGTATTCAGCTGCCTCTTTTACTGCCTTCTCGATATCGTTGTCAGACATGTTAGAACCAGCAGTTATTGTGATGTGCTGCTCTTTTCCAGTTCCAAGATCCTTTGCAGATACATTTACGATACCATTTGCATCGATATCGAATGTAACTTCGATCTGTGGAATACCTCTTCTTGCTGGTGGAATTCCATCAAGACGGAATTGTCCAAGACTCTTGTTGTCTTTCGCAAATTGTCTTTCACCCTGTACCACGTTGATATCTACTGCTGTTTGATTATCTGCAGCTGTTGAGAAGATTTGGCTCTTCTTTGAAGGAATTGTTGTATTTCTTTCAATTAATCTTGTTGCAATACCACCCATTGTCTCGATAGAAAGTGAAAGTGGAGTTACGTCAAGAAGTAAGATATCGCCTGCACCAGTATCACCAGCTAATTTTCCACCCTGAACACTTGCACCGATAGCAACACATTCATCTGGGTTTAAGCTCTTACTTGGCTCGTGTCCTGTTAATTGTTTCACCTTATCCTGAACAGCAGGAATACGTGTAGAACCACCTACTAATAGTACCTTGCTAAGTTCAGATGGAGCTAATCCAGCATCTTTTAATGCGTTCTGAACAGGGATTGCTGTTCTTTCTACTAAATCATGAGTTAATTCATCAAATTTAGCACGAGTTAAGTTAAGGTCAAAATGCTTTGGTCCTTCACTTGTTGCTGTGATGAATGGAAGGTTGATGTTTGTTGTTGTAGCTGAAGATAACTCTTTCTTAGCTTTTTCAGCAGCTTCTCTTAATCTTTGAAGTGCCATCTTATCAGTAGATAAGTCAACACCTTCTGCCTTCTTAAACTCATCTATAAAGTAACGTGTTACTCTTTCATCGAAGTCATCACCACCAAGTCTGTTATCACCGGAAGTTGCAAGAACTTCGATAACGCCATCACCGATTTCAATGATAGAAACGTCAAAAGTACCACCACCTAAGTCGTATACCATGATTTTCTGCTCATGCTCGTTATCAAGACCGTAAGCAAGTGCTGCTGCTGTTGGCTCGTTAATAATTCTCTTAACATCAAGACCAGCAATCTTACCAGCATCTTTAGTAGCCTGTCTTTGAGCATCGTTAAAGTAAGCAGGTACTGTAATAACAGCTTCTGTTACCTTTTCACCAAGATAACCTTCTGCATCCGCTTTTAATTTCTGAAGAACCATTGCAGAAATTTCCTGTGGAGTGAATTTCTTGTCATCAATAGATACTCTGAAATCAGTACCCATATGTCTCTTAATAGAAGAGATTGTCTTATCAGAATTGGTAACAGCTTGACGTTTTGCAGGCTCACCAACAATTCTTTCTCCAGTTTTTGTAAAAGCTACTACGGATGGAGTAGTTCTAGAACCTTCTGTATTAGCAATAACAACTGGCTTTCCGCCTTCCATTACAGCAACGCAAGAGTTCGTTGTACCTAAATCAATACCAATGATTTTACCCATAATATATTCCTCCTAATTTTTTATAGAAATCTATTTATTGAGGACAAGGAATGCAATAACATTCTCCTGTTCTATAAAATAACCAATTTATTTATTCCAATGTATATCATCTTTCATCAAATATTATTTGATTCAATGTTATTTGATTCAATGTTATTTGATTAGTTTTTTGTAAGGTAATAAATTACTTACTCAAAAACTACAGGACTATCTTAATTTACTACTTTTACCATGCTGTGTCTAACCACAGATTCACGGTACATATATCCTTTTTGGAATTCTTCTGATACAATGTTTTCACCGTATTCCTCATCTTCTGAATGCATAACTGCATTATGGAAATCAGGATCAAATTCCTTTCCTACTGCTTCGATTTGCTTTACACCAGCAGCTTCTAATGTAGTAACAAGTTGTTTGTAGATTTTCTCAATCCCTTGAACAAAAGCACTTTCTTTCTCTTCTATTGTTACGGCAGCTAATCCACGTTCAAAATTATCAATCACTGGAAGGATACGTTCAATAATATCTTTTGCTCCAATTTCAAACATCTGAGATTTTTCTTTTTCTGTACGTTTTCTGAAATTTTCAAACTCTGCCATATTACGCATTAACCGGTCGGTTAATTCATCAATCTTTTCATCCTTTTTGTCTTTCTTTTCTTTCTTCTTAAAAAAGGACTTTTTCTCTTTTGAACCATCCTCTGATGCAGTATCTTCTTCATAAACTTCTTCACTTGCATCTTCGTTTTCTGTGGTATCCTCTACTTCCGATTGATTCTCCTGGTCGATAGCTTCTGAAGCTTTGTTTGTTTTTTCAATATCCTTTTCCATATCTTCCACTTCATCTGCCATCAGATCTTTTAAATCCATGTTATCCGCCACGTTTATGTCACCCTTCTTTCTTTATCTATCATTGTCTTTCTTAAATATATCATCCAACTGACACATTAGGTTTTGCAGTGTACTTACTACCTTATCATAATCCATTCTCTTCGGGCCAATGATACCAATTTTACCATAGACACCTTCTTCAATTTGATAGGTTGCAGTAACTACTGCACAATCCTTCATTGAGTCTACCGGGGTTTCATTCCCAATGTAAACTTGTATCCCTCGGTTTTCACCGCTGGAAACTTCATTGTTCATAAGATTCGTCAGTTGCTTTTTTTCCTCTAAAGTGTAGAGTAATTCGCTGGCTTTCTCCATGTCATTCAGTTCTGGATATTTAAGAATATTCGTTGCTCCACTGGTAAATATCTGAATATCATCTTCTTCACTAATGGCTTGTGCAACCGCATCTAAAATATCGCTAACCACGGAGCTATGTTCTGCCGCTTGTTCCTTCATTTTACGGATTAAAGCAAGATTAATTTCACTTAAATCCAAACCTTGTAGGAACGTATTTAATACAATGTTTAATTTTAGAAGTGTTTCCTTATCTAATGGTTCCGCAATAGCAATTATCTTATTCTTTACAATATTGCCTTCTAGAACAATTATTGTTAGAATTTGCGTCATATCAACTTCTGAAACTTGAAGGAATTTAACCTTTCTAGAACGATATTGCGGGGATGTCACCATCGTTGCATAATTCGTATTTACAGCAAGAAGTCTTGCAACTTGCTGTAGTAAGGTTTCCATCTTATCAGCCTTTTCAAGCAACATCTCTCGCATGTTTTCGACCTCGGTTACCTTATCCTCCATCATGGTATCCACATAAAGTCGATACCCCTTATCTGATGGGATTCGTCCAGCAGAGGTATGCGGCTGAATGATGTAGCCTAATTCTTCTAAGTCAGCCATTTCGTTTCGAATGGTTGCAGAACTTAGATTTAAATCCGTATACTTCGAAATTGTTCTAGAACCGACAGGTTCGCCAGTTTCTAAATAATTTCGAATTATAGCTTGTAAAATTCTAAGCTTTCTGTCATCTAACTGCACATTACCCTCCTTCTCAAACCAAGATCGTTTGTATATTCTTGCAAGTGGTTATTGCATTGAAGAAACGGGATTAATTCAAAACTTTCGAATCTTCCGTTTTTATTGTTAGCACTCATTGAGGTAGAGTGCTAACATCTTTATACATAAAATATCACTATTAAAATCGTTTGTCAACTCCTATTTTAAGAAAATACATTAAAATTTCATGAGGAACTTGCATTTTAATAAAAAAGATATCATCCGTTTGAATTTTTTTGTCATTGATTTTACAGTAGAAATTTTAGATATAACATCCTGTAAATTTATATCATCCTGTAATATTTTAGATATATCAACCTGTAAATATTTTAGATATATCATCCTGTAAATATTTTAGATATCCGTATCATCCAGTAAAAATTCCGCTAATACCTGATTGCTTACATCAATACCTATATCTGTAAGAGAAACATGATCCTCATCTATCTTTAATAGGCCATTCTTTTGTAACTGCATTAGCTTCGTGCCATAGATTTCCTCCATGGAAATCAAAAATTGCTGTTTAAATTCCTTTTTACTAACACCTTTACTAAGACGCAGTCCAAGAAACATAAACTCTTCCATTTCAGCATACTTACTAAGTACCTCTTCTACTTGTCTTACCTCTAAGGAGGAGTTTAATGCTTTCACATAATCGTTTATAGCATCAAAATTGCGATATCTAACATGATCTATGAAAGAGGAAGCACCAAGACCTAACCCTAAGTATTCCATCCTTTTCCAATACCCGATATTATGAAGGCATTCCCTCCCTGGTTTTGCATAATTAGATATTTCATATCGATTGTAACCTGACGAATGCAGTATCTCCTTTGTATGTTCGTACATTAATCTATCAAGTATCACATCCGGAATGGCATCCTTTTCTTCCCCGTGTTCTGAGAATCTTTCATAAAAGGAAGTCCCTTCTTCTAAGATGAGGCTATATGCTGATATATGCTCCGGCTCTAACTTAAGGACCTTCTCTAATGTAGTTTCATAGGATTCTAAGGTCTGATAAGGTAGAGCGGACATTAAATCTATATTGATATTTTGAAAACCAACTTCTCTTGCATGTTCATAATTTTCCACAAATTCCTCAAAAGTATGAATTCTTCCTAATAATCTTAACTCTTCATTATTCGCACTTTGTAGTCCGAAACTCAATCGGTTAATCCCAAGAGTATAATAACCGAAAAGCTTATCTTTCGTAACAGTACCTGGATTACATTCTATCGTAATCTCACAAGTAGATACGATTTCAAAACATTCCTTTATCGTATCAAAAATTCGTCCAAACTGCTCTAGAGGTAAAAGAGAAGGAGTCCCTCCTCCAAAGAATATCGAGACAACTCGGTATTCTAAAGGAAGTGACCCCTGACTTTTAATCTCTTTACACAAGAAATCAGTATACTTTAACATCTCATCTTGACTTGCTGGTCCAGATAAGAAATCGCAGTAGTTACATTTTCTTGCACAGAATGGAATGTGAATATAAAGTTCTAAATCTTTTTTCATTCTAATAATCATGCCTTTCATAGCCTGCAAACTTTGGGCTGCAAGCACAATATTAACACCCATTCATTCCAGCGCTTATGCGCTTTTTCATAACTAAATTAAATATATTGTACTTTATATTACTGACCAATATCGTCATCTTTCCTTGTATGGCTTGTCGTACTATCTCCTAGTCCTCATCTAACTTTAACACGCTCATGAAGGCCTTTTGTGGGATCTCAACGTTACCAATCTGGCGCATACGTTTCTTTCCTTCCTTCTGTTTTTCAAGAAGTTTTCTCTTACGGGAGATATCACCACCATAACATTTTGCAAGTACGTCTTTTCGCATTGCCTTAACTGTTTCACGAGCTATAACTTTACTTCCAACAGCCGCTTGAATCGGGATTTCAAATAAATGTCTAGGAATTTCATCCTTTAGCTTTTCACACATTCTTCTGCCACGTTCATAAGAAGATTCTCCGTGTACAATAAAGGATAGAGCATCGACTTCTTCTTTATTAATAAGAATGTCTAGTTTCACTAATTCACTTGGAACATATCCCTTCATCTCGTAATCAAAGGATGCATAACCTCTGGATCTTGATTTTAAAGCATCAAAGAAATCATAAATAATTTCATTTAACGGTAAATCATAACGAAGTAATGCTCTAGTAGATTCTATATACTCCATTCCAAGGTAAATACCACGACGTTCCTGACAAAGAGTCATAATCGCTCCTACAAATTCTGTAGTAACCATGATCTCTGCTTTTACCATAGGCTCTTCCATATTCTCAATCTCAGATGGATCTGGTAAATTAGATGGGTTTGTTATCTCTAACATCTCTCCATTGGTTTTATAAACTTTATAAATAACGCTTGGTGCGGTAGTTACGAGGTCTAAGTTATATTCTCTCTCCAAACGCTCCTGAATAATTTCAAGATGCAACAAACCAAGGAATCCACAACGGAAACCAAATCCAAGCGCAACAGAGGTCTCTGGTTCAAATTGAAGAGAAGCATCATTTAACTGTAATTTTTCTAAAGCATCACGAAGGTCTGGATACTTTGCACCATCCGCTGGATACATACCGCAGTACACCATTGGATTTACTTTCTTATATCCTGGTAGCGGAGTAGTACAAGGATTCTCTGCATCGGTTACGGTATCACCTACACGAGTGTCCTTAACATTTTTTAAACTTGCTGTAATATATCCTACCATACCTGCAGATAATTCTTCCGCTGGGATAAACTGTCCAGGTCCAAAAATACCAAGCTCAACTACATCTGCAGTTGCACCAGTAGCCATCATCTTGAGCGTTGTTCCCTTCTTAACAGTACCCTCCATAACCCTACAAAAAAT
>DPVV01000267.1 GCA_003526525.1 Lachnoclostridium phytofermentans
ATTACGAAATAGATAAAAATTTAGTAGTTAAATACTCTATTACATTTTGTAATTGATACTTACTCTTTCGGATAATCACTCTTCTATAACCGTATGTCCTATACCCATTTTTATACCATTATATAGAATTAAATTAGAAGTGGTGACTATTAAAATATTATCACAATCGGATAGCATCTCCCACAGCACCGTATGTCAGACTGTCTAACAATTACGTTTTAAATAAAATTCTTCAAGTCTAAGTTGTGTTTTTATTCTTTATATAACAAATTTTTATTTTAGAAAGAAATCGCGTTATCATTATCTTTTTGTTTTTCTATTGCTATCACCAACATGAAAAAAAATAAATTGCGAATACTATTTTTGTGCTTTATAATGCACCTCGCATATGGACCATAAGAAAGGATTTCATATGGCAAATTATACTGGAACTGTGAAATGGTACGATTCTGAACATGGATATGGTTTTGTATCCACGAACGACGGCCGCGATGTCTTTTTGCATCATTCTCAAATCAAAAAAAAAGGATCCGATAAACAAATTCATGAAGGTGAATCGATTGGATTTGATATTATCGAACAGGAGAAAGGCCCAGCAGCTATCAACGTGCACAAAAACTCTTAAGTCCCGCAAAGGAAAGGAGCATGTCTATGAACAGAGTCCACTATGATGTAACTGGTATACAAAACACCCAGATGAAAACCCAGGTAAAGAACGTATTAGAAAAACTCGAAGGCGTTCAACAAGTCAATGTAAACTTGGCTAATAGTACCATAGATGTTAGTTACAATAAAAAAACGGATGAAGAATCCATCCGTAATTGTATTGAGCATGTAGGCGGAAAAATAGAAAGCTAAATAGTTACTATTCATCAAGCCGAACTATGGGATCTATGCGTGAAGAATCGGGCGGGAAATTGTAAGATATTCATAACTTTTTAGTACCTTCATAGCTACATGGCATCTTCGGGTGCAATTGCATCTAACGATGCCAATGCAACGTGGTTCACGAGGTTCTGAACAGTTACAGATATTCTTACAATCTTCTCGCCCCTTCTTTTTTATACCAATCTTTTATTTACTGTTCTATAATTCTATAACAACCATCCAGATACCACAGCCAGCGTACAGAAAATGAAATTGGAACACCTATATCAATGACTTAACTAAATGACATTGCTATTTCTAGGCTGCCCCTTAAACCGATTTTCGTTTCCGTCTGCTAAATCACTAATTAGTGATTGAATTTACATAGCGGTTAGCTGTTCTAATTATCTCTTCTGGATATCCCATTCGCTCTAATAGAAGGATAGCATTACGCGTTGTTGTTGGTCCATGATACAATTTATAATCAAATTTCACATCGCCCTCATTTAAGACCTCTCTAAAGTGATAGTTGTCACAGGTATCTTTTAATTCCTCCGTGAGCTCCACATCATGGGTTGCAACAATTGAGATACAATTTTTTTGAACTAAGTATTTTATAACCGCAATCGACGCTGCTATTCTTTCTACAGTATTAGTTCCTCGTAGAATTTCATCGATAAAGCAAAGGGTGTTTCTTTCTTCATTAAGAATACTAAGAATTCTATTTAAGTAGTTTAGTTCCCTAATAAAGTAGCTATCGCCACTTATAATATCATCGCGAACTGCCATTGAGGTGACAATAGATGATCTTGGCATAACAAATTGTGTCGCAAGACAAGTATGGATACTTTGAGCTAAAATAGCATTTAACGCAATTGCCTTAATAAAAGTTGACTTCCCAGATGCATTCGAACCCGAAAGAATAATACAACTGTCAAACGAAATCGTATTGGTTATCGCATTCTGAATAAGCGGATGATAGATTTCCTCCGCTTTTATTGAATCCATGTTAGATTTAAATTCTGGTGTACAGTAGAAAGGTGAACTATAACGGAATGATAAAATCGATATCGCACAATCAATCTGCCCGATACTATGATAAATTTTAAAAAATGAATCCTTTTTCCCTTTTAAGGCTTTCATAACCTTATGGTATTTCGTAAAGTCAACTAAAGTAATCCCTCTAATATATTCAAATATTAGTTCTAAACCAACCCCGCTTAGTCTAGTCTGTGTATGCAATTCTAGTGACTGTACACTTTTGGAAAAACTGCGAAAACTAGAAGAAGGTTCTTGTAATTCATGAAACGTCTCCTCAAATGAGGTTTCTTTACTCTTAACAATCTTTTTTGCTGTAAAAAGTAATCGTGTAATATAAGATAAGGTTACAACACTTCTTTCATACTTAGCATGCTGACATTCAAACACTACAAGATTAATTCCTGCTATTACTATAAGAATCGTAATCCATAATGCATTTTGTTGAACCAATGCCCCAATTAAACTTCCAAAGAGGAGAAACTGAAGTATTCCATAGATTAAAATGTGGGGAATCTCAAAAATATCAGTATGATTTAAAAAGGGAATTAAAAAGTTTCTAGGTTTTTTACCTAATGCAAGTAGGTATTCCATCATTTTTATTCGTTCCTCACCCCTTGCTCCAAAATACTGAATCTTTTCTTCCAACCCGGATAGCTCTTCTTCTGACCAATGCAGCTGATGAAGTGTAGCATAAAGGTATTCTTCACCGACTGAGGAACAACATTGATTTATTCTTTCATACACTTTGTCCATCTCTAAATCATTCCAAGTAATATCATCCACTTGTTGCTCGATTGGAATCTGATTTTTAATCTCTTCCCAGTAAGATGCTATTCCTTCATAATCATAATTACGCTCTGGCGGTATCGTGCCAAATCTCTTTTGTATGTTTTGCCTACGACTTTTTTTTAAGAAATATTCTTGAATGAATAAAGCTAATATTACTCCAAATAAAAAGATTCCAAGTACTATAAAAAATGAATTCATTCTTACTACCCTTTCTGCGTACTTTAGCATTCAAACGACTTAACATAATTAGAAAACTTACTGTATTATCAAACAGACCCAATTCTGCTCATTCATACCTCTTACATTGGAGGCAACTATGTAATTTCCCAATCTCTGCTCGTGATGCACTCCATACACTAATCTCCTATCTAACTCTAAGGATTCACCTACTACAACTACTTCAAACATCATATCTCGTTAGAATTACTTTAACGGATTATTAAATATTTTAAACCATTTGTAGGAAATAAAATAGTAAAACTTACTTTTAGGTGTATTTCTATTCTCTTTTAAATGATTTGGTTTTGTTGATGACAAAGGCTAATAAGTCCATTTATTCCTTATGGGATTGTAGAAAAAGATAATCTTATGTAGAAATTTGTTATATTTTAGTGTCAAGTATAATTATTTTGAATAGTATATTATGAGAAAGGAGATGGTATTATGTTAAATAAAAAGGATTTATTACGACAAATTGAAGGAAAATCAGATGAAGAAACGAAACAAATTCTCGAGAAAAACTATGGTATTAATTGGTGTATTCCTGAAGGAACTTGTAAAGCTTGGTTTGCTAAGGTTTTCATTTACTGCTCCACACGTGAATTTGAAGAAGAGTTAGATTTTTTCTTATTCTTAGTAAACACGTTTGCTCATCTTTATCATGTTTGCTTCAAACATGAAGATACAGTATTCCTAGGTTGTACCTGCCCTTGTGGTAATAAACAAGTAATTGTTTACTATTCCTTTACACGTGGAGATTAATAATCATTAATTATCCTATCTCAAATTTATACGTAAACATAATTTATCACAATAGATAATAATTTAGTAATAATCTAATAAAATGAGAAATTAATAGGAAGAAAATAGATACTACAGTTTTTGAAATATTCTCATAAACTGTAGTATCTATTTTAATTTTTCTACCATT
>DPVV01000314.1 GCA_003526525.1 Lachnoclostridium phytofermentans
AATATATTCTAAGAAATCATGTTTCCAATATTGTAACATATAATACAGGTTATATAGAAAATGTTTTAATAAGGAAGTAGGCAGCGTTAATAAAGTCTTATAAATTAACTTATGTAGATTATTTAATTGTTAATAGGGAGGTGTGGTATTGGAAGTTATGTATGCTTTTACTGATGAATCAGGTAATCATGAGTTTAACTTTGACCAAGATGGAGTCTCAACGTATTTCATAGTTACTGCAGTATTAATAACCGAAGCTAGATTAAATGCAGTGGAAAACGAAGTGGAAGCTATACGAAAAAAATATTTTCAAACAGAAGAAATGAAATCATCCTTGGTAGGTAAAAATCATGCACGAAGACTGGAAATATTGAATGAATTAATGGATACCGATTTTAAAATATTTTCGGTAGTTGTTGATAAGCAAAAACTATTTAATGATAGTGGTCTCATGTATCAAGAGTCATTTTATAAATTTGTAAATAATTTAGTACATAAAGAATTACGTTATGCCTTTAAAAAATTAGTTGTATGTGCGGACGAAATAGGCGGTAATGAATATATGAAAAGCTTTTGCAATTATGTAAAAGATAATGAGGACATACCGAATTTATTTGGTGAAAGAGAATTTTATTTTCAAGACAGCAAAAACAATGTTCTAATCCAGTTGGCTGGTTTTATAAGCGGAACATTATCCTTTGAATATGAAAAAGATAAAAAAGAAGACGCTCCCAATTATATAAAGATATTGGATAAAAAAATAATCCGCATCGAACATTTTCCGAGGATAATTTCAAAGTATATTATTGAGAAAAGCACTATATCAGATGAACATAACAATGAAATATCAGATATATGTTTGAGGCATATTCAAGGATTTTTAAGTAAATATGAAAAGGCAGCAGATGAGGATCGGATGAATCAAGTTATAGTATTAAAGTATCTATGTTCTAAATTTTTAAATAACGATACAAGAAAATATATACCTACGACAGAACTTATCAACAATTTGAAGTATCGGACAGGAAAAGCTGTAAGTATGCAATATTTTCGTACACGTATTATTGCAAAATTAAGAGATGAAGGTGTTATTATAGCTAGTTCTTCAAAAGGCTATAAAATACCAGCAAAAGAAAACGAATTATATGATTTTATTAATCATGGAACAACCATTATAATGCCTATGCTAGCAAGGTTAAAGAAATGTAGAGATAATATTAAAATTGGAACAGGTGGAAATTTAGATTTGTTTGATAATTCGGAATATACAACTCTTAGACAATTTTTTGATATTTAATTAATTAGTAATCAAGTGTCAAATGCTGTTGCAAACAACAAATTTTATTTTTAGATATAAAAAAAGTTGTATAAAAACAGGGAAGAAATTCACTAACGAATTTCTTCCCTGTTTTATCTTAGATTGAGATTTACCCCAAACTATAATTCAGTTTTTAAAACACTGTGTAAACATATAATTTCCTATTATCTATACATGCCACCTGGCTTTTCAGCTAAATTGATTATAATATTCTTCATTTGGCTATAATGATCAAGTATTACCTTGTGTGTTTCTCTACCAATACCAGAGTCTTTGTAACCACCAAATGATGCTCCCGCTGGGAAAATATTGTAGGTATTTACCCAGATACGTCCTGTTCTAATACCTCTTGCAACTCTAATTGCTTTATTAATATCTTTAGTAAATACACCACCAGCTAATCCATAATCGCTGTCATTCGCCATGTCAATCACTTCATCGATCGTCTTAAACTTAATAACAACGCCTACTGGTCCAAAGATTTCTTCTCTAGCAACTCTCATATCGTTTGTTACATCTACTAATAAAGTAGGTTTCATAAAGTAACCGCCAGCAGCGTCACCTTCGACAAATCGTTCTCCACCTGTTGCAACTTTTGCACCTTCATTTTTACCGATTTCAACATAGCTTAAAATCTTCTTTAATTGTTGCTCACTTACTTGAGCACCCATCTGAGTTGTTGGATCTAGTGGATTTCCTACTTTTACTTTCTCAAAAGCAGCAACTGCTTTTTCTATAAATTCATCGTAGAAATCTTCTTGCACAAAGATTCTTGATCCTGCGGAACAAACCTGTCCTTGGTTAAATAAGATACCTAATTGAATACCTTCTAATGCAATATCCATATCTGTATCACTAAAGAAAATGTTTGCAGATTTACCACCAAGTTCTAGAGTGGAAGGTATCAGATTCTGTGCAGCGGATATTCCAACTTCCCTACCAACTTCTGTTGAACCAGTAAATGCTAGCTTATCAAGTCCTTTATGATGCTGTAAATATTCACCGCTCTTAGAGCCTTTACCAGTGACAATGTTAATTACTCCTTTTGGTACAACATTTTCAATTAATCTCATTAATTCCAATACACTAAGTGAAGTTGTGCTAGATGGTTTAAATACACTAACGTCACCTGCTGCAAGTACTGGAGCTAACTTCCAAGCTGCCATTAAAAATGGGAAGTTCCATGGTACAATTTGACCAACCACACCGATTGGCTCTCTAAGAATTAAATTGAGAGTATTTTCATCTATCATAGTAGAGGTACCCTCTTCTGCCCTTATAACACCAGCAAAATATCTAAAATGGTCTGCTGCTAAAGGAATATCTGCACCAGTTGTTTCTCTAATTGGTTTTCCGTTATCCATAGTTTCAACTGTTGCTAAAAATTCGGCATTTTCATCAATGATGTCTGCTATCTTATTCAGTACGGCTGCTCTTTCTACAGGAGTTGTTTTCCCCCATGTTTTAAATGCCTCTCTTGCAGAAGCAATTGCTTCGTCAACATCACTATTTGTAGCATCTGCGATTTCAGCTAAAAACTCTCCATTCGAAGGATTGTAAGTTTTAATAGTTGCACCATCCGATGCATCTTTCCATTCTCCATTGATATATAGTTTATATTTGTTTTGTAATTGAATATTCATAACCTACCTCCATATTCCATAATAATAGTTCTGTAACTATTAAGCTTTGAAATTGTATATTATTATTCATTTTGTAATGTTATTGTAGCACGATTTATTCTATAATGCAATTTTGATATTAAATTAACTATTTTAATTGTTAAATATCAGACATTTTTCTATATATTTACAAAAATGGCTTATATAAGTGCAGCAAACACCTATATAAGCCATTTTCTATCGTTTCATTATTCTAAAATCATGATAATACCTTGTCAAAGCAAATTATTTTACTTATTCATAACAGAACTAATTATATACAGGTCTCATAAACATTGCTTTCATAAGCTTAACTACAATCTAAACTTACGCACAACCTCGTCGATGCTACCAACAGTATTTTTTGATGTTGAAGACAGTTTATTTATATTCTCAGATACTGTCACAGTCTTTTCCGTTTTATCAATAATATCAATAACCCCTTGATAATTATCTTCTGACGCATGGCTAAGTGCGTCTACATTTTGCGTAATTTGTTGTAAAGAAGTTATCAGTATCTGCATGTTTTCTTTAATTTCTACAATCATATTCTTAACAAATTGCATATTTGAACTATAATGCGTAGACTGATCTATAAATTCCGTATAGTTAGTTGTTACATCCTTCTCCATATAGCCAACTACGTTTTCAAAGCACTTACGTATCATAATAATAGAATCATTGCTTTTTGATACTATTTCCTGGATTTTTCCTGTGGCAAGATGCGATTGTTCGGCAAGCTTACCTATTTCTGTAGCAACAACTGCAAAACCTTTTCCTGCTTCTCCAGCTCTTGCTGCCTCAATGCTGGCATTTAAAGCAAGTAAATTTGTTTGAGATGTAATATTAAATATTTCTTGTGTCATCTCATTGATTTTTTCTACAGCATCGATACCTTCCATTGCACTATTAATATCTTTTTTTGTTTGCTTCATTGTATCTAAACCTATGTTCAGGTTTTCGGTAAGGTTGCTATTCATAGTGTTTGCTTTTGTGATTAAATTCACTGAAACTTCATTTCCACTATCAACTCTTTCCCCTATTTCTTCAACAATTCTTGCGATACGATTGATTTCTTCGGTTACTGATTTAATGGAATTATTGGTTGTCTCTATACTTGCACTTAGCTCTTCGGTTGTTGCTGAATTGGTCGTAACATAATCCATTAAATTGTTAGATATGGTAGATAGCCCATCGGAATCAGTAACTAAAGTTGCATTACATTCGTTTAATGTTCTAATCGATTCCGCTAAAATTGCACTCATAGAATAAACTGCCTGCGCAATTTTACCTACTTCATCCTTTTTACCAATATATGGTTTAAGCTCTTCTTTTTGTGTAAAATCAAGGTTGCCAACCCTAACAATTGCTTTCTCTACCTTTCCTAACTCTTTTGTACTTAAGCTAACAACTAATCCAATAACAGCAATTGCTATCACAGTTATAACCAAGCTCATTATTCCAAATAAAAGAGTTATTCCTGAAGCTGATTGATACACTTCCTGTACGCTATCGCTAATAACGAATACCCAGGCTCCTAAATTCTTATAGGTACAAAGCATTTCTTTACCAGTATCTTCATCAATATATGTAACAAAATCCATATCGATTGTAGGATCCGCTACAACTGCATTAAGGATATCAGCAAACCCGGATTGCGTTACTTCTTGTCCAAGTTTCTCCTTATCCGGATGAAACACATAAGATTTTCCAGTTGTACTTAACAGATAATACTTACTGCTTTCCATTCCTTTAATCACTAAAGAATCTAATGCACTAGACAATTGTTCTGCATATACCGCACCACCCACATGGCCAATTGCATTACCCCTAGTATCAAAAACCGCCTTATACATAGATACAATCCATTCACCAGTTGCAGGAGAAGGAATAATACCAGTATTGAATACATCATGGCTTTGATAACAAGCATCCCAAAGTGCTTGCTGCGCTTCTTTTGTTTTCCTCGCTTGGAATCCTACTTTAGATGGATCCGTATGAGTCAACATAATCGTTTCTGGATTAGAAATATAAAGACCTTCTAAGTTCTCAAAGCGGCTTCCAAACGCTTCTGTATAAGCTTGAGCTTTTTTCTGAGCCGCTGCATTATTCGGATTCTCCAGTAAATCTACTGCATAATCTGCTACAGCAAAATCTGTTAACATATTTTCAGCATCTTTTAAATAATCTTCGATAATTTGAGCTCTCGTGTTTGCTGCATCTGATAACGTTGAAATAGCCTTTTCCCTTAGCATCTTAGTTACTTGTCCTGTTGTTAATATCCACATACTTCCGATACCCAAAAGTATTATTAATGCGGAAAACAATGTTATTTTAGTTCTTAATCTCATGTTTTTCATTTTCTCCCATCCTTTATAAAATCTTTTGTGTAGACTTACAGTTTTTCTTTTCACAGCCAGAAACTATATCGACATATTTATTATTATCATTAGTCAAAGCGGATATTCGCAATCCGCTTACGCTCCTTGCTCATAACCTCATTGCC
>DPVV01000450.1:0-7307 GCA_003526525.1 Lachnoclostridium phytofermentans
GTCTGCCAGAATGGTAAATAAAATACATGATGAAGACCAAATGGTATCAGTAATCTCTTAATCAAGCCAAAGAAGAAAGTTCCGATGACACCGGTACTTTGCACCAAAAAGCCTAATTCATTGATACCTATCTGTACCGGCTGCCATACATAAAACATTAGAATTCCTACAAAAGTAAAAACTACGGTACTAATAATTGGTATAAATCTAGTCCCCTGGAAAAATGCAAATGCTGCCGGTAGTTCAATTTTATAGAATCGGTTATGCAATGCTGCAACACCAAGGCCAACGATGATGCCTCCAAAGGCACCCATTTGTAATGATGTCATACCCAAAACAGTACCAGTAGCACCGCTAATAAAGGCTTCTGCACCGCCGTAAATTGAAACCATACCACTGATTGCGGAATGCATAACGAAAAATGCAATCATAGCAGATAACGCAGCTACCTCTTTCTCTTTCTTAGCCATACCAATAGCTACACCAACTGCAAATATTAGTGGTAAGTTGTCAAATATAACACTACCACATTTGCTCATGATGGTTAAGATATTGTATATAACCGTTCCAGGCCCCATTATCCCTAACAGATTATAGGTTGCTAGAGTAGTTTCATTTGTAAAGGAACTACCTAAACCAAGCAAAAGTCCGGCAACCGGCAAAACTGCAATCGGTAGCATAAAGGAACGTCCTACTCTTTGTAATACACCAAATGCTTTGTCTTTCATTATTTTTACTCCTCTAATATTGTTATACTTTATAATTCTGCGTAAAATAAGGATAAGATTCTTAATAAACACCAATAAATTTGATATCTAAAAATGAATTCATTTTTATTATTTACTAAAGCTCACATTTTACTCGAACCATATAGGTTTCATGACAAAAAACAGCAATGAAGTTTTACAAAGAAAAGTTCCCTTCTCTTATCAAAACTTCATTGCTGAAATATATAGTTCTTCTTTTTTTAAGTAAAAACATCCAAAGTATTTCAAAATCCAGCTTCCTAACTTAGGTGGATCAATACTTCATTTATATTAATTTAAGTGTTTCCTCTGGATTTTTAGCAGCATTTACTTTTGCTGAAGCTCCTGTTATAAATCCATTTTCATCAATTAAATAAGTTGTTCTAACAACACCCATTGTCTTTTTACCATACATATTTTTCTCTTGCCAAACATCATAGGCTTTTATAACGTTAAGCTCGGTATCCGATAAAAGTTGAAATGGAAGATTATATTTCTCTGCAAATTTTTTGTGAGATTGTACTGTATCCTTACTAACTCCAATTACAACAGCACCCTTCTCCATAAAATCGGGATATAATGTTGCATATCCACAAGCTTGCGATGTACAGCCTGGAGTATTGTCCTTAGGATAAAAATAAAGAATAACTTTCTTCCCTAAAAAATCCTTTAACGATACTTCTACTCCCTCTTGATTGTTTAATATAAATTCTGGTGCTTTACTTCCTATCTCTAACATTAGATTCTCCTTTCATAAATACTAATTTCGTTTCATCCGATAGATTTTCATCATAGGAAAAATCCAATCGATCAAACTTTTTTACTTCAGATATCGTAGATATCTTATGTTCCGCCATATAACGTACCATTTCTCCTCTGGCCATCTTGGCGTAAGTCCCTTTTTCTATTACTTTCTCGCCCTTTCGCTCTCCGAATATACAAGTTACTAGCTTCACATCTTCTGTAGCATAACGCTCAATGCATTTGCTATATTCTTTTGACGCTAAATTTAAAATCAAATCAGTTTCCTTACAAAGCTTATCGTACAATAAACTTCCCCAGAATTCATATAAATCCTTTTTATCAGATAAATTTACTTTTGCCTGCATTTCCAAACGGTAAGCAGTCACACCATCAAGTGGTTTTAGTATACCATAAAATCCTGATAAGATAAATAAATGCTCCTGTATATACTCCAATTGGTCTTTTTCCAAAACTTCTGGAGCCATGTATTGATATTGTAATCCTTGATACGATAAAATGGCAGGAGTCAAATTTGTTTTTAAGTCCATGTTAGTGATTCTATCAAAATTCTTTATAGCTAAATGATCGTTGCAATTCCATAGCTCTTTTGCTTCCTCGTAATTTAAACTTTTTAAATAAGCCAATAAATGATTCGTATGTTCAAGCAAACTTGGTTCTCCACATACGGGAAAAGCTTCTATATTTTCCACCATTTTTTTCGCTGGTGATATAATTATTCTCATAACTTAATTACTCTATCCTCCTCTTATGTCTACTCAACTATTGTAACACTGAATAGATCTAACAGCAATAAACTTACAAAATTTTTACTTTTTACTAGGTTTATCCTCATATATTGTCACTATTAAATCCTAAAATCATATAATAATAAGGATAATAATAACCTTAGGAATATCATGCAAAATTTTAACCCATTTGACGAAAAACCAATACCGATAGAAAAAACCTTTATGGATTGGCGTGCAATTAACCCATGCCCTTACAATAAGGAGGAAACAGATGCTTATACAAAGACACGTATCGTTCTAATGAATGGTACAGAATTTGAAGCACAATGGTTTTCTAGAAATTTTTCAAGACACTGTCCTTGTAATGATTTAAGAAGAGAATTGGCTATCCTCCGCCGTGTGGAGCAGCAACAACAAAAACTCATTAGTTGCTTAAAACCTAGGGATGAAAGTATCTTAGAGCATACCATCACTTACGAGCAATTAGCCGTTGATTTGACCTCTGTATTAGCCAAACAAGAACCAGACTGTACAGTGAGAAATGCTCTAAACTTTGCATTACTAGAAGATTTTGACCACCTCTTCCGGTATTCTAATTTATTAGATATGGAATATGGGATTTGTCCAGAAAAATTAGTCGGTGGATATACTGAGATAATGCCTGCTAGACCAACCATCTCTGAACATCGTCATCCAATAGACAGCATCTTCCCAGATGTATGTAATAAAGAAGCAGATATTCTAACAAAATTAAACATTGGTATCATTACTGCTGCTGAACAGCAAACAATGAATTACTATATGAATGTAGCACCTCTATATGACAAATCTGATTTAGGTCGCAGACTCTATCAAGAAATTGGATTAATAGAAGAACAACATGTCAGCCAATATGAAAGTTTAAAAGATACGACTGCAACTTGGCTGGAAGATTTATTGCTACATGAATATACAGAGTGCTATCTTTACTATTCTAATCTCCTTACAGAGACCGATCCATGCATTCGTAGTATCTGGGAAGAATTCCTATGCTATGAAATTGCGCATTTGCATAAAGCAAAAGACCTTCTTTGCAAATATGAAGGCAAGGATTGGCAAGAAGTTATCCCTTGTGGAACCTTCCCTCAAATCGTATGTCTTCGTCCAAACATTGACTATGTTCGTGCTATTATTGAAACCACCACAGGTAATACCCAGAGTTGCTCCAGCATAGTTCCACTTGGGTGCTTAGATCCTTGTGCTCCTTTCTTCCGATATCAAGATATTGTGAATCATGACGTTTGCTGTGTGCCAAGTCATAATGTCATCGATGCACGTATCAATTGTAAAGGAAAGGATTATCGTTTCCAAACTTCTCCACATCCATTACCAGAACTTCGTAACCGTTGTGAAGATAACACAAGCCTTGCTCGTATTCCTGAATGTACTCCTTTCGAAACTTCCGAGTGTGGAACAACAGATAATTGTTGTCAATGTAAAGTTCGTACAAGTGAAGGTACTATTTATTTTTAAGCAACATTTATAACTTTCTCCTAAGCCTATACAGGAAGACCTTGCCCTTACTTTAGAATGTTCATAATATAGAGTGAGCGAAAGCATTCTAGTGCTTTCGCTCGTTTAAATAGCAAAACAAATTTTTTTATAATTTTATTTTACTAATCATATGATTTAATTGACCAGCAATTAGGTTAAGCTTTTCCACTTGTTCTGCTAAACCTTGTACATCCGTATTTTGTTCTTCAATATTATCAATCATCTGAGCAATTACTGTATCGCTTTGAGTAAAAGAGATATTTAAGGAACTCATTTCACTGTTTACATTATCTATAGATGCAGATATTTCCTGGGTTTCGCCAGATACCTCTTGAACCATATCAGATACTGAAGTAATGGACTCTGCAATTTCTGAAAAATGTTCCTCCACAGAACTTACCATCTTACTTTCGTCATCAATAGTATGCAATGTCTGCTGCATAGATTCTTCGGTTTCATAAATCCTCTCCTGAATACTTTGAATCAAAGATTCTATTGAAGTTACCTGTATGGAAGACTCTTCCGCAAGTTTTCGAACTTCATCTGCCACTACTAAAAAGCCCTTACCATATTCTCCTGCTCTGGCAGCCTCAATAGAAGCATTTAAAGCAATTAAGTTTGTCTGCTTTGCAATTGCCCGGATACTTAGAACAATAGAACTGATTTGCTGTGAAGCTATTTTTAAATGTTCTACTTTGTTTCCAGTATCGGATACCTGCTCCATCGTATGCTGCATATGCTGCTTCATATCTTTCATTACATGAAATCCTACATTTGCTGCATTTGAAGTCTTTATCGCTTCTTCCGTTGCTTGCTCCGTACGGCAGGCTGCTTGATTGATGGAGTCATTGATTTGCGCTACCATATGATTTACTTTTTGTGTTGCTTCTGTACGAATTCCAATTGCATCTTCGCTTTTTCCTACAGCGGTTTGAATCCCATCTGTTTTTGCTGCTGTCTTTTCCATCATTTCTTGGAAGGATTTTGTGGTAATCATTAAGTAGTCGGATGATTCTTTGATGGTTGTCACTAAATTATGGACAGTATCCAACAATTTATTAATATGCTCTGCCAGTAATCCGATTTCATTATTACTCTTAATGTGGATACGTTTGGTTAAGTCTCCCTCCAGATTTGAGATATCGTCTACTTTTTCTACCAAAGTCCCTATTATTTTCATTTCTGACTTCAGCACGATTCTTACAATTGTATAAACCGCTAAAAGAATTAAGATAAGAAGTACTGCAAAAACACCTAAAACTGATAAAATCAGTACTGTAATCAAATCTGTCTTTATTGTAGTATGTATTACAAATCTTTGGTTTTCAGTTGTAATAGGGAAGTAAAAATCAATGGGTTTTCTATGCCACAAATATTCTACAGTTAATGTTGTGTTATGTATCTCTCCTGTTTCATAAGCATCAACTAATTCACTTTCTACAAAGGTTAATTTATCACCCTTGGAATACTCTACTCCATCTTCTAAGCCATATAAATACACAAAGTCCTCATTATCTTTTGTGATTAATGCAATGCAATCAGAAATCACGCTGATGTTTTCACTGTATTTTCCTATTTCTGTTTTTAACGTGTCTAAAGCTTCCGATTCTTTGCTGTCATCTTCCATTAGATTTTTTAATTCAAATTGATCTATATTTCCAGTTAATCCTGTAATAACAGAATCAAATACTGAATTTGCTAAATTTGTTACATGCTTAAAAGTATATGAGGTAGCCCAGATACCTATTATTAGAAATAAAGTGGTCATAACTAGCATAAATCGAAATAAAATTTGTCTTTCTAGTTTTTTTCTTTTCGGTATTTTATTTTTTTGCATTTTCAATAGTGTAATCCTCCGTTTTTTATTATTTTAACTTTAGCATTTTCTGAAAGTTTGAAGCAACCTCTCAGGAGTTTCGTATGCATTCGGTACATGGCCAAACCCATCTTACCAAATAACATTATGTTGAAGAAATTAAAAAGTCAGCACTTCACTCCTGATGGGATAGTAACTTTTTAAATCTTCCTATGTAATCATACAATGCTTCCATCGATAAATTGTTATTAATCTCCTGTCTGGGAATACTGTTAAAGAAGAAAAACAGAGCATAACAAAAGTCAAAGGTATGATAAACGATAGGTTAACATCGATTTATTTATGTCAACTACTAACATCGGTTTAGGATAAAAGTAATATCCACGTTTTGCAGTATCAAATAGACCGAATTCCGTACATGCTCATCTTAACAAATTATAGATGGACTTTCAATTAATAATAAATTAAAATATCTTATTATAAGCAGTGCCAAGGTACAAAAAAGACATATTGACGAAAGCTCTTTTAAAATCTAGGCAGTAAGCTTATTTAAAATTTATAAAAAACCAAAGAAAGTTCAGAAAATAGATACAGCTTTAGAAATAGCTGAATTTAATTTACAACAAAAAAAGCTGTGTTAGCAGCATCCACTTTCATTCCAATTATATTGCTAGCCCGGCAGAATGGAGTTTTTATGCCTGAGTACCCCAAACCTATCAAAAAGCTTCGCTTGAAACACAAGCATTATGACGATATACAGCGATTCAATCCTGACCCAAAGATCGGTCTGTCAAGCGCACAGGTGCGTGAGCGCATCTCCCAGGGAAGAATCAACATTAACGCGACCCCGTCAACCAAGAGTATATGGCTAATTATATGTGACAGTACGTTTTCCTTGTTCAATTTCATCATCCTGTTCCTTGCTGGGGCGCTCATTTATGTTGGAGAGTACAAGCATATCCTGTTTGTAGGTATTATGCTCACCAACGTAATAATCGACCTTTTTCAGGAGCTACGCGCCAAGCATGCTACGGACAAACTCTCTATCCTCACATCCGCCACCGCGCTGGTTTTACGTAATGGAAAGAAGGAAGTTATCCCTGGCGATCAGGTGGTTCTGGACGATATTTTGAGCTACAATCCTGGAAGACAAGTTGTCACCGATAGCCTGATTCTGGAGGGTGGCTGTGAGGTCAATGAGGCATTGTTGACCGGTGAAAGCGAGCCCGTATACAAGGAAACTGGAGACATGCTCTACAGCGGGAGCTTTATTTCCTCAGGAAACTGTATAGCCATCGCGGTCGCAGTGGGCAAAGATAACGCAGTCTATGAAATTACTGCAGGTGCAAAAAAGGTCAAGTCCCGCAAATCTGAGATTGTAAAAGGTCTTCAGAAGATCATAAAAGTCATATCGGTGGTTATCATACCCTTTGGGCTTTTGTTCTATAAAAGCCAGATAGCAAACCTCCAGTACAATGTCGCTGAGGCGACCAAAAGGACGGTTGCCGCGATCATCGGCATGATTCCGAGTGGACTGATTCTACTTACCAGCACTGTTTTTGCTGTTATTGTGGTTAAGCTCGCCCGCAAACGCGTTTTGGTCAACGAACTATACAGTATTGAGATGCTTGCCCGCGCCGACGTTATCTGCCTGGATAAGACCGGTACGCTGACCGAGGGCAGTATGATCTTGGAGGACATTTTTTATTTTGCCCCAGA